>JAAZDZ010000575.1 GCA_012512545.1 Alcaligenaceae bacterium
GACATCGGCGTAACCATAGAAGGCGATCTTCTTGATCTGCTCGCGGTTCAGGGCGTGGGCGATGGCCTGGCGTACCTGCAGTTTGGCCAGGTTTTCGCGTTCCAGGTTGAACTCCAGGGCTGTGATGGTGGCATTGTCCTCATAGCCGTCCGTGGAAACAGCCAGGTGTGGGTAGTCCTGCAGGCGTGGGATTTCGCTCAATGGAATCGGGCTGTTCGCGCCGATATCTATGGAGCGATTCCGCAAGCCGTTCAGGCGCGCCGTGCTGTCGGGCATGATGCGGAAGATCAGCGTTTCCACTTTGGGGTGACCGGCCAGCCAATAGTCGGGGTTGCGTTCATAGATGATGTGGCTGCCGCGCGCCCATTCCTTGAACCGGTAGGGGCCGGTGCCCACGGGGGCGCTGTTCAGCGGATTCTGCAGGGCGTCGTCCAGAGAGTAGCGGTGGGCGGGCAGAATGGGGGTTTCGCCCGCCGCCAGGGCCAATATCAGATAAGGGGCGGGTTCGCTCAGTCGCAGGCGCACCGTCAGCGCATCGGGGGCGTCGATCTCTTCAAGGTTGGCGAAAGTGGCTGAGCCGCGCGGGTGGAATGTCCTGGCGGCTTGAACGGAGAAAATGACGTCCTGGGCAGTGAAGGGCTCGCCATCGTGCCAGCGCACATCGGGGCGCAGTTGGAACGTGTAAGTCAGGCCATCTGAACTGATTTCCCAGGAGGTCGCCAGCTGCGGTTTTGGATTGAGTTGCCGGTCATATTCCAGCAATCCTTCCAGCACCTTGCTGCTGACCGTTACCGAGGTGCCGCTGGTGTTGGCGAACGATACCAGCACGGGAGGTTCGGGTGTGATGGCGAAATTGATGATGCCGCTGGCCACATCCTGGCTGGCACTTTCCACGGATTGTTGCGCGGCAGCGCGGGCCCAGGCAGGAACGCCGGCCAGCACAGTGGCCAGTGCGCCCTGGCCTAGAAAAGTTCTTCTTGAGAGTGTCATGTATAGCCCTATGCAAGTGCGCCCACGTGTTTTTGGAGTGGGGTGTCTGTCTATAGGGCTGAATGATGATTCTTATCCTTCCAACCTTCCAATATAAATTTTTACTATCGTTATATGAAAAGCTGCTAATGAGATTTATCTATAAGCTGATGCCCCGGCCTGGCTCAATGGATGTTGCCGCCGTAGACGAACTTCGGCATGCTCCAGCTATAGCGCAGCGCCAACAGCCTTAATGCGAGCCCCAGGGCCATGGAAACGGCCATGACCAGATCGTGATTCAGGTTCAGTGATAAGCCGCCTATGTACAGCAGGCCGGTGAAGACGGACACGGTGGCGTAGAGTTCCGAACGAAACAGCAGGGGGATGCTGTTGCACAGAATGTCGCGCAGCACGCCGCCCGCGCAGCCGGTAATCATGCCGGAAGCGACAATGATCACCACAGGCAGATCGAGCCTGATAGCGACGTTGCAGCCTATGACGGTGAATACGACCAGGCCCACGGCATCAAGAAACAAGAAAATATTGCGCAGTTTATGCATGTAGCGCGCGACCGCAATGGTAAATAGCGCGCCGCCGCCCGTCAGTAGCAGGTAGGATGGGTGTTCAACCCAGGTCAGGGGGTAGTGGCCCAGCAGGACGTCGCGTATGGACCCACCGCCCAAAGCCGTGACACAGCCCAGCACACAGACGCCCACCCAGTCCATTTCGCGTTTGCCCGCAGCCAGGGCGGCCGTCATGGCTTCCGCGATGATGGCAATCACAAAAAGAATGCTCAGCAGCTCTGTGGCTTCGAATATACCGTTCATGGCGGGATGATATCTCAGCCGTCCATTCAATTCCTTATCTGTTTGCAGCCGTTGTGGCTTTCTCCCGTATTGTTATTAATACGAATTGCGTCGAAATAAATTGTTTTGCATCATTAAGTTGCACGGGTGGGGGACATCAGCTCGTGGCCACTCAACAAGGAGAACGTGATGAGAGAGCGTCTGGATTGCGCAGTATTGCTTACACGCTGCACCATTGATTGGGTAGAACCGTTCCTGGGCCAATACGCCGGGGGCAGGCTGTATTTGCATGCTTTTGACATTGTGGTGGATATCCACAGTGAAAACGCGCCCAGCGTGCTGGGCGCTTCTGCCATGGCATTGCGCCGCTACGATGTCTGCGTATTGCCTGTGCTGCCCGCCACGCTTTCCTGGGCCCGCACTTCGCTATCCCAGGGTCTGCGGCGTCTGCATACGCCCGTCATGGCGCTGGCGCGGGAACTCACCACCACGGGCCTGAACGATCTTTACGAATTCGGCATCGCCGATTTTCTTCGCGACCCTTTCTGCGGGCACGAAGCGCGAATCCGCATAGAGCGCGTGCTCGACGGTCAGCGCGCCCAGGTCAAGGTGGCGCATCATGTGGCTGACATCGTTTCCGAAAGCCCGCCTTACATGAATGACCCCCTGCTGGATGAGGTATGCCAGAATATTCTGCAGCACGATGGCCCTGAACTTGAAGCCTATGCCATTGCGGCGGCATCCCGGTGCGCGACTTCAAAAGAGTCTTTCCAGGAAGCCAAAAGGAAAGTGGTTGAACGCTTTGAGCGGGCTTACATCACCGCAGCCCTGGGGCGTCATGGCGGCAATATTGCCATGGCGGCCCGGGCAGCCCAGAAGCACCGCAGGGCATTCTGGGCGCTGATGCGCAAGCACGATATCGACGCCGAGCCTTTCAGGGCCCGGGCTGCCGCCCTGAAAAACCAGTGTCCTGCCAGCCCCCAAGCCACGAAACCGCATGCCTTGCCGCGGCATCAAGGTGCGTTACTGACACCGCCCCGCATGCCTGGAAACTGGTCCAGCCCCTTACTGGGCGGCGGAGGGTAAAATCGGGCAAACTCATTACAAGGAATGCTGTGAATTTCCCTACTTTGAAAAACGACATCTTTCTGCGTGCGCTGATGCGCGAGCCTGTGCCGTATACACCCATTTGGATGATGCGCCAGGCTGGCCGCTATCTTCCCGAATACAGGGAAACACGTGCTCGTGCCGGTTCTTTCATGGGGTTGGCGCAAAATCGGGAGTACGCCTGCGAAGTCACTCTGCAGCCTTTGCATCGCTACGAGCTGGATGCCGCGATTCTGTTCTCTGACATTCTTACCATCCCGCATGCAATGGGCCTGGGGCTGGATTTCGTCGAAGGCGAAGGGCCGCGCTTTGCGCATCCTGTGCGCAACGAAGACGATGTGCGCAAACTGACTGTGCCCGACATGAGCCGGCTGCAATACGTTTTCGATGCCGTCACTCTGATCCGCAAGGAACTCGATGGCCGCGTGCCTCTCATCGGCTTTGCCGGCAGCCCCTGGACGATCGCCTGCTACATGGTAGAAGGCCAGGGTTCGGCCGATTACCGGCTCATCAAGAGCATGATGTATTCGCGCCCTGATCTCGTGCATCAGATTTTGAAGGTCAACGCCGAAGCCACTGTGCAATACCTGAATGCCCAGATACAGGCAGGCGCGCAGGCTGTCATGATCTTTGACAGTTGGGGCGGCGTGCTGGCCGACGGCGCTTTCCAGGAATTCTCGCTGGCTTACACCCGCCAGGTGGTGCAGGGCCTGGTGCGCGAGCGCGAAGGGCGCAAAGTGCCCGTTATCGTGTTCACCAAGGGCGGCGCCTTGTGGGCCGAAGAAATCGCGGCGGTCGGCTGCGATGCCATGGGTCTGGACTGGACAGCCAGCCTGGGCCAGATCCGCAAGCGTGTCAGCGATAGCGTGGCCTTGCAGGGCAACCTCGACCCCAATGTCCTGTTTGCGCCTGAAGCGGGTATTCGCGCCCAGGTTCGCAGGGTGATCGACGACTTCGGGCCGGTGGGCAAAGGTGGCCATGTCTTCAACCTGGGCCACGGTATCTCGCGCTTTACGCCGCCCGAGGCTGTGCTGGCGCTGGTTGATGAAGTTCACACCTACAGTCGCCGCATGCACGCTGAATAAGCATTGAAAAACCGGGATAAACCCCGGTTGCAGAGCATGGGTCAAACAGGGTTGTGCACATATTGACCATGCTCTGCAATATAAATGTCATCTTTACAGTAAACTCCAGGCGTTGGCTCTATCTTGTTGATATATAAAAGAAATGGTTGTTTTTTTTCAGGCGCCCGGAAATTTTTGTAAAAAATCGACACACCTGCCGCTGGAGTTCTCATTAATTCTCCCCAAAGTTATCCACAGGCTTGTGGGCAAAAGGGGGGCAAACTGCCATCTGGCAAGCCTTTGCGGCAGAAACCCAGAATTCTCTTTAAGTTGATGTCCGTTGCAATGCCTGCTTCTACCTGCGAAGGGTTCAGTGTCCTACTCGGCTAATACGCATATTTATCGTTGGCGCTTCAGCCCGTCACGCTGCGTCGGCAAATCGTGCATCCGCTATGGCTACCGTTGTGGTTTCGGCCTTGCCTGACACATCCATGCATCCGGATATCAGTGCGCAACCAGGCACGCAGGACACAGGTGTGGAGTCAGCCTCACAAGGGTCTTATTACGCGCGTGTCGCGCTGGATGTCCCACTGCCCGGCCTGTTCGATTACCGCAGCAAGACGGCGACAGCAGTCGGGCAGCGCGTCATTGTCCCTTTTGGGCAACGCAAGTTGATTGGCATGGTGGTCGCTCTGCCAGAGACGCCTGCTGTGGCACCTGAACAATTGCGCGAGGTGATTGCGGTATTGGACGATCTGCCGCCTATGCCGCCCACATGGCTGGCGCTGATGGAATTCGCCTCCCGCTATTATCAACGGCCCTTGGGCGAAGTCATGATGCCCGCCTTGCCGCCGCCTTTGCGCAAAACTTCCGCTTATACCGGAAAGCTTGCCGCAGGGGGGCCGGTCAAGCGCCTGGAGCGTCGCCTGGCCAGGCGACGGCTGAAACCTGAAGATTCTGCCCCGTCGGGGGTGGCGGGTTCCGTCGAAGCGCCAACGCTCAATGCCGAACAGCGCGCAGCGGTTGAACGCATTGCTGCCGTGCAAGGGCATGGTGTGGTGCTGGTCAGGGGGGTTACGGGCAGCGGCAAGACGGAAGTCTATCTGCATGCCGCCCGGCAAGTTCTTGAACGCGGCTTGCAAGTGCTTTTTCTGGTGCCGGAAATCAACCTTACCCCGCAGCTTGAGCAGGCCCTGCGCAAGCGCTTCGCAAGGGGCGAGGGTGAGCACGATAGCCTGGCCGTGCTGCACAGCGGCCTGTCCGATGGCGAGCGCCTGCAAGCCTGGCTGCAGGCATTCAACGGAAAGGCCCGCATGTTGCTGGGCACACGCCTGGCCATCACCACCCCGCTGCCCAGGCTGGGGCTGATCATTGTCGATGAGGAGCACGACGCCTCCTACAAACAGCAGGATGGCCTGCGTTATTCCGCACGTGATCTGGCGGTATGGCGGGGCCATAATCAGGGCGTGCCCGTGGTGCTGGGCTCTGCCACGCCTTCACTGGAATCCTGGAACCACGCCCGCCAGGGGCGTTATGCCTGCGTCACGCTTGCGCACAGGGCGCGCGAGGTCGCTTTGCCGACGGTGCGCATGGTAGACACCCGGCGTCTGCGCCTGGAACAAGGGTTTTCTCCGCATTTGCTCGATGCCATGCAAGAGCGCCTGACGGCGGGCGAACAAGTGCTGGTATTCATCAACCGGCGAGGCTATGCGCCCGTACTGAATTGTTCGTCTTGCGGCTGGGTCAGTCAGTGCCCGCGATGCACGGCCTATACGGTGCTGCACCGGCGTGTCCGGGGCGCACATCTGCAATGCCATCATTGTGGCGGTCAGGCTCCGGTGCCGCGCGCCTGCCCCACATGCGGCGATCAGGACTTGAAACCCATGGGGCGCGGGACGCAGCGCATTGAGGAATTTCTCGGCGAATGGTTTCCAGAGGCGCGCATCGCCCGTATAGATGCAGACTCCACCCGCCTCAAAGGCAGTGCTGAAAGACTGTTTTCCCAGGTACACCAGGGCGAAGTGGATATTCTGGTGGGTACGCAGATGGTGGCCAAAGGGCATGATTTTGCGAACCTTGGCCTGGTGGGGGTGCTGAATGCCGACTCCATGCTGTTTGCGCAGGATTTTCGGGCACCCGAGCGGTTGTTTGCGCAATTGATGCAGGTGGCCGGAAGGGCCGGGCGCCACCGCGCAGGGGGAGAGGTCATTCTGCAGACGGACTACCCTGAACAGCCTGTTTACCGCGCCCTGCAGCGACACGATTACGAAGGCTTTGCGCGCTACGCGCTGGAAGAGCGCGAGTCGCTGGGGTTGCCGCCTTTTGCTTATCAGGCGCTGCTGGTGGCGGAAAGCCGCGAACTCGCCCAGGCGCTGCAGTTTCTCGAAACGGCGCGCAGCCTGCCAGAAGGTTCGCCGCAAGCCTATCCTACACAGGGTCAGGTCATGCTTTATGATCCTGTTCCCTTGAGAGTCGTGCGCGTAGCCAATGTTGAGCGCGCGCAATTATTGGTGGAAAGCCATAGCCGGCCGGCCTTGCAGCATTTTCTTGCTCAATGGAGCCATGATCTTTTCCAGGCCGGGCGCGATGCCCGCGTGCGCTATAGTCTGGAAGTTGATCCGTTCGAGATCTGATGAAAGGGCCTCATCCCGTGCAGCCAGGCTCCACCGTTCCCGCCGATTTGAATCCCATGCAGCGCAAGGCTGTGCTGTATCTGAATGGCCCCTGCCTGGTGCTGGCGGGAGCGGGAAGCGGCAAAACCCGTGTGATTACACAGAAAATCGCCTATCTGTTGCGGGAATGCGGTTATGCCGCGCGCAATGTGGTGGCGCTGACGTTCACCAATAAGGCGGCTCGTGAAATGAGCGAGCGTATCCGGCAACTGGTTGACCCGCGCCTGGCCAAGGGCCTGACTGTCAGCACCTTTCACTCGCTGGGCCTGCGGTTTCTACGGGAAGAAGCGGAACATGCCGGTTTGAAGAAGCAGTTCTCCATTCTGGATTCCAACGATGCGCTGGCCATTATCCAGGAATTGCTGGCCACCACGGACCGCGCCCGCCTGAAGTCGGTGCAGCAGAATATTTCCTTGTGGAAGAATGGCTTGATTGGGCCTGATGAGGCGTCCGTGGCGGCGCAGACGCCCAGCGAGGCGGAAGCTGCCCGGGTCTATCGCGACTACAGCGCCACCCTGAGCGCGTATCAGGCGGTGGATTTCGATGATTTGATCCGTCTGCCCGCCACCTTGCTTGAGCGTAACGACGAAGTGCGGGCCCGTTGGCAATCGCGCGTGCATTATCTGCTGGTCGATGAGTACCAGGACACCAACGTTTGCCAGTACCGCATCGTGCAGGCGCTGGTGGGACAGCGGGCCGCATTCACGGCCGTGGGCGACGATGATCAGGCCATTTACGCCTGGCGCGGCGCCACAGTGGAAAACCTGCAGCGGCTGACCCGCGATTTTCCGAATATCGAGCTGATCAAACTGGAACAGAACTATCGTTCGGTCCAGCGCATTCTCACGGCTGCGAACAAGGTCATCAGCAATAATCCGAACGTTTTTGGCAAGAAGCTGTGGTCTTCGCTCGGAGAAGGGGAGCCCATACAGGTGGCGGCCATGGACGACGAGGAATCCGAGGCGGAAAATATCGCGATAAGGTTGTCCGCAGCGCGTTTTGAGCGCCAGGCCCAGTGGCGTGATTTTGCCATTCTGTACCGCAGTAACCAGCAGGCGCGTGCTATGGAACAGGCGTTGCGCAACTTGCGCATCCCTTATTCAATTTCCGGAGGCCAGAGCTTCTTTGAAAAGCCGGAAATCCGCGATGTGCTGGCTTACTTGAGGCTGATCGCCAACGATGATGACGATCCCGCCTTCATCCGGGCAGTCACCACCCCCCGGCGGGGCGTGGGTAACACCACGTTGCAGACGCTGGGGCAGGTTGCTCAGGAACGCGGGGTGTCGATGTTTGCCGCAGTGTTTGAGGTTGGCGAGTCCGACAGGCTGGCGGCCCGGCAGCTTCAGCCATTGCAGAATTTCGTGCGCTACATTCAGGACTTTCAGACGCGGGCGGGTAAGCCGGGCAGCCCGCGCACGATGCAAGGTATGGGCGACCTGTTCGGCGCCGCGCAACCGGCGGGGC
>JAAZDZ010000576.1 GCA_012512545.1 Alcaligenaceae bacterium
GTCTGGTCAAACTTCTTGCTCAACTCGGTGGTCAGCCAGCGCGTGACGGTATCCGTCATGCCGCCAGGGGCGAATGACACCACGACAGTGACGGGGCGTTCAGGGTAGGCAGCATAAGCGGCATTGGTGGCAAAGCCACACACAAGCAGCGCGCTCAGGGCGCTGCGGCGAAAGATATTGCGATTCATGGTGTCTCCATTGCATGACGTGGAACTGGATTGGCGTGCTTGAATAGGCAGCTGAGTTCTGGTCGTCCGCCAATGCTTCTAGTATGGAGCCGACCCGCAGATGATTTCCATCAGAAATATTCGAACGGAGCGTTTGCTATTCTTGAGCAGCCGTTATCCATCTGTTTTGTTGATCGTTTTAATCTTTTTCAATCTTCTGTACAGGTGGAAAATAACGGTTCCGCCAGCATGCTTATGCACAGATTGGCTGGCTCGGGCCTTGCAAGGGGCGCGAGCTGCAATCTGAGCCTGGTGCCTTCGTGTTTTTTATGTGTCGCCGCTTACATCGCTACTTCGCGCTGTCCTCTGAAGAAAGCATTCTTCGTTTCTCCATGGCCGTTACGCTGTTTGTCACCCTGCTTGGGGTGTTTTTCGGGCTGCTGGCCGCTTCTTTAACCATTCTTTTTGATGCCGTCTACGAACTGGTGGATGTCGTCATGACGGGCCTGGCGCTGCTGGTTGCCCGGCTGATCACCCTCTCCACATCGGGGGGCACGGTAAACAAACGCCTGGCGGAGCGTTTTTCCATGGGGTTCTGGCATCTGGAACCCATTGTGCTGGGCGTCAATGGCCTGCTGCTGATGGGGGCTGCGGTTTACGGCCTGGTCAGCGCAGTGGATGGCCTGATGCATGGGGGGCGCCAGCTGGCTTTTGAATATGCCCTGGTGTTTGCGGCCATCTCGCTTGTCATCGAAGTGGGCGCAGCCATCTGTGTGACAATCGCCAATCGCCACATCCGTTCTGATTTTCTGGCGCTCGATGCCAAGTCGTGGCTGATGTCCGCGGGCATTACCGTGGCTTACCTGTTCGCCTTCGGTTTTGGCCTGTTGGCGCAAGGCACGCGTTACGAGTGGTTGATACCTTATATCGACCCGGCAGCGCTGGCGCTGGTGTGTCTGGCGGTGCTGCCCCTGCCTATTGGCACGGTGCGCCGGGCACTGGCAGATATTCTGCTCGTGACCCCGCCCGATCTCAAGCAACAGGTGGATGCCGTGGCACAGGCTTCGGTGCGGCGCTATGGGTTTGAATCGTTCCGGTCATATGTGGCGCGGGTGGGGCGCGGCAGGCAGATCGAGCTGTACTTCATCGTGCCGGGCAAGTGGCCCGCCAAAACCCTTGAGGAATGGGACCGCATACGCGATGAAATCAGCGATGCCATTGGCGACGACACGCCTGACCGCTGGCTCTCCATTGTGTTTACTACCGACCCCGAATGGGCACACTGACCACGCGCCAGATCAATTCGGCGCCAAAGGCACTCCCAGCAGCTCTTCATAGCGGGCCTGCACCCACTGCACGGTGCGGGTAGGCAGCCAGCCCTGGCGCCACAGCATGCGTACCGAAAGCGCCGACAGCGCCAGTGTCGGGCAATGTACCTGACGCAGAGGCTTGTCGTAAGTGTCGTCCATGCCCACATTGACGGGCAGAATGGCCCAGCCCAGGTCGTCGGCCACCATTTCAGCAATGCTGTAGAAACTGTCGGAACGCCAGATGCGCGGGCTGTGGATTTCTTCATGCACATCTTCGGCGTGCATAACGAGCTGGCGGTATTTCACCAGATCTTTGCGCTGAACCGTATCCAGCTGCGCCAGAGGGTGGTCGATGGCGACAAAAACACCTTGAGGAACGGCGCCTACGTGTTTCTGGTCAAAACTGGAAGGCAGTATGCCGCGCACGAAGTGAAAGGCGATATGCGCCCGTTCGTCTTCCACATAAGCAGCCACTTCGGTGGCCGTGCCGTTGAACAGGGTGAGTTCCAGGTCAGGAAAGCGCGTGGCAATCTCGCGCAGCAGTGTGCTGGTTGCCGCATAAGGCAGGGCTTCGTCCAGGGCAATGGCCAGCTTGGCCTCGCTGCCCGCGCTCAGCGACCGCGCCCGGTTATCGAGGGCTTCGGCCTGGCGCAGAAGCTCGCGCGCTTCCAGCAGCAGCACCTGGCCTGCGTCGGTCAGTTGGGCGTTGCGGCGGGAACGGTCGAACAATTCAATGTTCAGATCCGCCTCCAGCAGGCCGATGGCCGTGCTGACGGCGGACTGCGCCTTGCCCAGCAGCCGTGCGGCGCCGCTGAAGGAGCCGCAATCGGCGGTGGTGACAAATTGCCGGAGTTGTTCGAGCGTCCAGTTCATTGCCTGCCCTTGGCTGTGCCCGAGGCTGAACCGGCGGCAATGTGCAGCGGAATGGTGACCGGGCCGTCGTTCACCAGTGCCACCTGCATATTGGCGGCAAACTCGCCTGCTTCCACCATGGGGTGCAGTTGGCGCGCGCGCGCCAGAAAATACTCATACATGGCGCGGCCATGTTCGGGCGAGGCCGCCGCCGTAAAGCTGGGCCGGTTGCCCTTGCGGGCATCGGCGGCCAGGGTGAACTGGCTCACAATCAGCAGCCCGCCCGCCACGTCCTGCACACTGCGGTTCATGCGGCCGTTTTCATCTGAAAAAATGCGCAGTTTCAGGATTTTTGCCAGCAAGGCATCCGCTTCGGCGGTGCTGTCGCCGTGTTCGGCGCACACCAATACCAGCAGGCCATGGTTGATTTCGCCTATGACCTGGCCAGCCACAGAAACACTGGCTTCAGAAACGCGCTGCAAGACGCTCAACATCGGGTTTTTCTCCTTGCATGGGGCTGGAAATGGGCATTTTCCAGGCAGACCTCACTATAGCAACAGGAGATGCCTTGGCCGCCGCATTACGAAGACGGTTCAGGCGTTTGTTTTTGCTTCGTCACGTTGATGCTGCCATCCGTTTCCAGGAAGAGATATTCCATTTCTTCCAGATCTATGTCATTGGCGTGCAGCACCTGATCAATCTCGTTTCTGCCGATACGGTGCGCTTTCATGACATTCTCGAACAGCCTGCCGTTACGGCCCAGCAAAACTTCGTGGCCTTCCAGCATGTCTTCCAGCCGTCGGTCACGCGAGGCAATATAGGAAATCATGACATTCAGGCTCA
>JAAZDZ010000577.1 GCA_012512545.1 Alcaligenaceae bacterium
ACCTCTGCCTGGTCAGCCACAGCAAGAACTCCAGCATGAGCAACCACACTCCCGCCGCCAAGCGCGACTATTACAAACCGGGAAAAGAAGACAGCCTGAAGCAAGGCTTGATGATGTGGGAAACAGCAGAATGGACAGCCGACAGCATCAAAGCCCATCATCAGGCCATGCTGAATATCCTGCGGGAAGATTTACAGAAGAACGTGTAAAAACGGAGTCTGACCCCATTTATTAATTGAGGTCAGACTCCGTTGTCAAGGCTGGCCGGGGCCGCCAGGCAGGTTCTCCCTGATCAGGCTCCCGGCGATGGAATCCATGGAAGGGATGGGTGGCAGGAAGTCGCCGGGGCCGAACCATTGGGCGTCGGCCAGTTCGTCTTCCTGAATGCACAGTTCGCCGCCGTCATATTCTGCGGTGTAGGCAATCATCAGCGAATGCGGGAAAGGCCAGGACTGGCTGCCAAAGTAGCGTATATCTTTGACATGCAAGCCGACCTCTTCCAGCACTTCGCGATGGATGGCTTCTTCAATATTTTCTCCGGCTTCGACAAAACCCGCCAGCGCGGTGTAGCGCGCGGTGGCGTATTCGGCGTGGCGGGCCAGCAGAATTTCATTGCCACGCTTGATCAGCACCATCATGGCTGGCGAAACACGCGGGTAGGCGGAAAAGCCACATGAAGGACAATGGAAGCAGAGTTCTTTTGCCGATTTGCGCATGGGAGTGGCGCACACGCCGCAATAGCGATGCGTGCGCACCCATTCCGACACCTGGAAGGCGCGGTTGGCCAGCGCTCCGTATTCGCCCAGATGCGCCAATACGGCCCGCAGCTTGTGGAAGGAGAAGCCCGCGGGCGCTTCGGTATCGGGGGCCACATGCGCGCAGTAATGCTCGCACTCGGGTGTCAGCCAGACAGGATGCAGCGTATCGGCGGCCAGGCCCATAAGCCCGCAGTCGTTCGTGCCCGGAAACGCCATCCCGCCATCGCACAGCAGGAGCTCATTGCCTTTGAATATAAAATTCACTTCCAGTACTCCGGAATGGTGAAGAACTCCGGCCTGCTGGCCGGAGGTTTGGCGTGGTCAGATGACCGCCTCGATCAGGAAAGGGCCTTTGTGCTGCAGCGCAGCGCGCAGCGCGTCAAGAAAGCTGGCGGTGTTGTTCACACTCAGCGCTTCCACCCCGCATGCCTTGGCCATATGCACCCAATTGAACGCGGGCTCGTCGAGATCGAGCATGCGACGCGCATTATGGCCTGCCTCGCCCGCACCAACCTGCTTGAGTTCGTTATGCAGAATGGCGTAGCTGCGATTGGCAAAAATGATGTTGACCACATTGAGCTGCTCGCGGGCCTGAGTCCATAAAGCCTGCATGGTGAACATGCCGCTGCCATCGGCCTGCATCAGAACGACCTTGCTGTCGGGACATGCGACAGCCGCACCGGTTGCCATGGGGATGCCCGAACCAATCGCGCCGCCAGTGATCTGCAGGTAGTCGTGGCGCTCGGAACCCGCCATGAGGTCGAAAGTCATGCGGCCGGAGCTGACGGACTCATCGCAGAGGATGGCGTTTTCCGGCAGCAAGGCGGCAATGCCGCGCATGATGCTGTCGGCATTGAAGGCCGTGGAAGCCGATGGTGGTTCAAGACGATCGGACGCCTGGGCGAAGACAGGCGTTGCCGCTTTGGCGCCGACCGCCTCAGCCAGTGCCTCCAGGGCTTTATGAAGATCGTCGGACGGCCGTGTGAGGCTGAGGATTTCGCAACCTTCTGGAGCGAACGCACCCGGTTTGCCTGGATAGGCGAAGAACGCCACAGGCGCTTCAGCACCCACCAGAATGAGTTGTTCCGTGCCTGCCAGCATCTGCACGGCCAGATCGACGTTGAACGGTATGCGCTCGATCTTCACACGCCCCTGGCCCCGCTCGATACGGGCGTTGGAGCCGGGTGCCAGCAAGCGTGCGCCCGTGTGCCGGGCAACCCGGCTGGCATGTTCCAGCGCGGCACCCCGCAGACCTTTGCCGCCCACCAGCAAAACCGTGCGTTTGCCGTTGCGCAAAGCTTCGGTCACACGTTTCAGCGCGCTTTCCGATACCGGGGTGCGGACAGGCTCAGCAGCCTTGTGCACAATGCCGGGCGCCGGGCTCCAGGCGGAATCGGCAGGCAATATAAGTGTCGAAACGCCCCCTTCCCCCTGCTGCGCGGCCTCGATGGCCTCCACCGTAGCGCGCGAGACATCCGCTGCATTGCGAATGCGCCGGACAAAATTCGACATGGGCCGCGCCAGGCTTTCGATATCGCTGGTAAGCGGGGCATCGTGAGGCAGGTGATACACGGCATGGTCGCCCACCACGTTAATCATGGGTGTCTTGGCGCGCCGGGCGTTATGCATATTAGCCAGCCCGTTGGCCATGCCGGGCCCCAGATGCAGCAGCGTGGCCGCCGGTTTATCTGCCATGCGGGCGTAGCCGTCAGCCGCGCCAGTGACAACGCCTTCAAATACGCCCAGCACGCAGCGCATCCGGGGTTTTTTGTCGAGCGCCGCGACAAAATGCATTTCAGACGTGCCGGGATTGGCAAAACACACATCAACATCGTGGGCAAGCAGGGTATCGCAAAGACTATCGGCGCCGTTCAAACCAGTACCTCAGAACAAAGTAAGAAAGTTAAAGAAGTCTATCTTGTACTTCATTTCTTGCACGCCTGACCAGCCGCGTGCGATAACCGGCGCCCGCCTTCGGAAACCAGCTTCAGAACTTGCATGCGGTGTTTACCCGCTCGGCTATCTGTACAGGGATGAAAACCAATCCCTATGGCTACCCGCTGTATCGACTTCCTGCAACGCGTAATCCGCATGAATACGCACTTCCAGGGTTCCTGAATCGTCGCGGATTCCTTTTCCGAAAAACGATGGCTTCACGTAAATACTTAAGCCAAGCGCCTTACGCCATGCGGGTTTGTAGGCTGTTAGGCGCAGCAGATCTTCCGCCGAAAGACGCATGTTCGAGCGGATTTGTTTCCCTAAGATACATCACATACAAGTGATTTCCAGCATGCGACGGGATGTACGGAAATACGAGAGAATTTTCCAGGAAAGGATCAATGATTCAGGCTCCCCACCCGACTGTCTTCCAAAAAAAAGGCGCTACAAAGGCGAGCCATAGGCCATGGGGCAGACATGCTCGGATCACGGGGGCGCTTGCCCTGGCGCTGACTGCGGGCCAGCCCCTGGCCATTGCTGCACAGGACAGCGCGCGGGGCACTGAAAATGGCATGGAAGACCGGGCCGAAGAAGTCAAGAAATCGGTAGACCGGATGTTTGACGACCCCTTGGGCGGCGTCGTGGTGAACCGCACGGTCACTGTGCTGGGTAAAGACTTCTACAGGTACTTCGCCACCTACTGGAGCCATTATCCAGAGGCGTCGCAGTACTCCATTTCCATCTACGAACGACCGACCGCCCGTTTTGGCAGCGAAATATGGGTGCTGTATCGGCAACAGCGGATGTTTCACGCCTTTCTGCCCCCCGCCCGCCAGGCGACCCGCCGCATCAGTGAAATCGCTGTTGAACAGGTACTGAGCAATATTGCACAGCGTGAAATGGAACGCATCACCACGCGGAACCCGGATCTGGGTCCCGAGGAACTCTGAAGAGGAGCATACATGTCCCCCACTGCCTCAAAAAGTCTGCGCGCCGCCTTGCTGCTGGCGGCAAGCAGCCTGGCCGGGCAATCCATGGCCAGTGAACTGATCTATTACCCGCGCAACCCGTCATTCGGGGGCAACCCGGCTTACGGCCATGTCCTTTTGAATTCCGCGCTGGCGACCAAAAAGCATAAAGATCCCGACCTCGACCTGCCGATCGACGGCTTCCGGGAAAAAACACCGCTCGAACAGTTCAACGAGACGCTTGAAAGACAGGTGATCAACCGGCTTACCACTGCCGCCACGGCGAAGATTATTGGTCCCAATGGAAACCTCATACCCGGCAACCTGGAAACCGAGAACTTCATCATCAATATCGCCGACATGGGCAATGGCTTCTTGAATGTGACCACCACGGACAAGCTGACCGGAGCCACCACTTCTTTCATCGTGAGCAGCCAATGAAAACCTTTACACAGGAACCGCCTCGCCCACGTCGCCTCAGGCTGGCCCGTTGCGCCGCCGTGTTTGCTCTGGCCATCGGCCTTGGCGCCTGCGCCGTGCCGCCCAGTGAGCCCGTGCAAACCACTACCGCTGCGACCCTGACCCCGCCCTCGCCGTCCACCCGCGATCTTCTGCGCCTGCCTGCGCCACGCGGCAAAGTCGTGGCAGCAGTCTATGGATTCCGCGATCAGACCGGGCAGTACAAACCGGCACCGGACAGCTCGTTCTCGACCTCGGTCACGCAAGGCGCCGCCGCCATGCTGGTCAAGGCCCTGAGAGATTCCGGCTGGTTCACCCCGGTGGAAAGAGAAAGCCTGCAAGAGCTGTTGACGGAACGGCGGATTGTGCGCGCCATGGATGATGACCGGCTGCCCCCTTCTCATATCC
>JAAZDZ010000578.1 GCA_012512545.1 Alcaligenaceae bacterium
GTGCCATGGCACGTTGTGACCGGCATGAACGGCACCCTGCTTGTGCTGCCACGCGACGGCCTGAAGGATGCTTACGGCAACACCCTGAAGTACGACCGCATTTACACCATTGGCGAACACGACCTGTACATTCCCAAGGATGAAAACGGCAACTACAAGAAGTACAACAGCCTGATCGAAAGTTATGCCGATACCACCGAAGCCATGCGCGGCCTGATTCCCACGCATGTGGTGTTCAACGGCAAAGTCGGCGCCCTCACCGGCGACGGCGCACTGAAGGCAAAAGTTGGCGAAACGGTGCTCTTCGTTCATGGCCAGTGCAACCGCGACACACGCCCCCACCTCATCGGGGGTCACGCAGACTGGTTCTGGCCGCTGGGCAAGTTCTCGAACACACCTGTGCGTGACATCGAAACCTGGTTCATCCCAGGCGGCGCCTCCGCTGCGGCCATCTACACGTTCGCCCAGCCTGGTGTATATGCCTACGTGAACCACAACCTGATCGAGGCCTTCGAACTGGGCGCAGCGGGTCACGTGGTAGTAGAAGGCGATTGGAACCACGACTTGATGACTCAGGTGGTTGCTCCTCGCCCCATCTCCAGCTAACTCCTGGCCAAGGCACCGAAGCACAGGCTCCGGTGCCAGCCACACCCCGATAGCCGACACCCAGAAATGGTGTCGGCTAATTTTTTTTGGCTGTCGTTGACGTCTTGTTATGTCCCTTGGCGTCTTGTTATGCCAAAAGCACGCACAAAGAAAGAACCCCTGACATTGGCCAGGGGTTCTTTCTTTGTGGGTACCAAAGTACCCATGCAGGCGACAATTAGCGCTTGCTGAACTGCTTGCGGCAACGTGCCTTGTGGAAACCGACTTTCTTACGTTCCACTGCGCGGGCATCGCGAGTCACGAAACCAGCTTGCTTGAGCTCAGGCTTGAGCGTTTCGTCGTAATCGATGAGTGCGCGGGTGATGCCGTGACGCACTGCACCTGCCTGACCGCTTTCACCGCCACCGTGCACGTTGATATGAAAATCGAACGATTCGAGGTGGTTGGTGAGCGTGAGAGGCTGACGCACAATCATGCGGCCGGTTTCACGGGCGAAGTATTCGTCTACGGGCTTGCCGTTCACAATGATGTTGCCCGAACCTTTTTTCATGAACACGCGGGCGACCGAAGTCTTGCGGCGGCCGGTGCCATAGTTCCAATTACCGATCATGACCTGTCCTTAGATATCCAGAGGTTTGGGCTGCTGTGCAGTGTGCGGATGCTCATTGCCAGCATAAACCTTGAGCTTCTTGGCCATGGCATAACCCAGCGGACCCTTGGGCAGCATGCCCTTGACGGCCTTCTGGAGCGCACGACCAGGAAAACGCTGCTGCATTTTCTCGAAGTTGGTTTCGGTGATCCCGCCCGGATAGCCGGAGTGACGATAGTATTTTTTGTCGAGTGCTTTGGCGCCGGTCACGACGATGTCGGCGGCGTTGATCACGACAATGTAGTCGCCGGTGTCAACGTGAGGAGTGAATTCTGGTTTGTGCTTGCCACGCAGACGGTGTGCGACTTCGCTGGCCACACGCCCAAGGACTTTGCCTTTTGCGTCGATCACGTACCAGTCACGTTTGACTTCATGCGGCTTGGCCACAAAGGTCTTCATGATGGTTCCTAAAAATAGAATAAGAGAAGATTCTTTCCCTACAACACCCCTGCGCCAAGACGTTATGACCCGCCCGTGCGAAAAAATGGGTGCTATATAAATTGGGAAAGCCTTGAATAATAACACGAAACCACCCTTGCATGGGTGGTTTCGTGTATAGGCAGACTGTAGCCGCCCCTCTGAAGGCGGATGAACAAACCGGGCTCGCCGACCTGTTCAGAGCCGCCAGAGGAACTGCCGCCTGCTTATGACCTGCGTTGCGCGGCCAGCGCTGCGCCCAGGTAGTTGTCGAAAGCGCCTTCAGCAACACGATGCCATGGGACGTTGTTGTCGCGGAAACCCATATAACTGTCGTAGATCTTCTTGAAGCGGGGATCGCGGTCGTTGAATTCCTGGAAGAGCTCGTTGGAGGTCTTGAAGGAAGCATCCATGACGTCGCGCGGGAAGTTGCGCAGCACAGCACCTGCAGCGATCAGACGGCGCAGGGCGTCGGGGTTGGTGGCATCGTACTTGGCAACCATGCTGCTGCCGGCAGCGCGCGTGGCGATGTCGATCAGCGACTGGTAAGCCTTGGGCAGTTCGTTGTATGCGCCATCGTTCACGTAGAGCGATACCTGGGCGCCGCCTTCCCACCAGCCGGGAGCATAGTAGTACTTGGCCACTTTCTGGAAGCCCAGCTTCTCGTCGTCGGCCGGGCCCACGAACTCGATTGCATCCAGCGTGCCCTTTTCAAGCGAAGGGTAGATATCGCCTGGCGGAATCTGCTGGGGAATCACACCCATGCGTGACAGCACTTCGCCGGCAAAACCCGCCGTGCGCATTTTCAACCCCTGGAGGTCGGCTACGGAATTAATTTCCTTGCGATACCAGCCGCCCATCTGCGTACCGGTATTACCAAACGGGAAGTTGACGATGTTGTGCTCACCGAACAGTTCGCGCATCAGGGCCATGCCTTCGCCTTCGTACATCCATGCGTACATCTGGCGGGCATTCAGGCCAAAAGGAACGCCGGTATCGAAGCAGAAGGAGGGATCTTTGCCGTAGTAGTAATACGAAGCGGTCTGGCCGCACTCGACAGTACGGTTGCCCACGGCTTCCATGACCTCGAAGCCCGGCACGATTTCGCCAGCCGGGTACAGGCGGATGGAAAAATTACCGCCTGAGGCTTCTTCGACAAACTTGCAGAACATCTGCGCAGTGCCAAAAAGCGCCGGCAGAGACGGGCCGTAGGTGGAAGTCATCTTCCAGTTGATCTTGGGGTTGCTTTGGGCGATTGCAGGCGCGCCTATGGCTGCCGTGCCTGCGACGGCACCAAGCCCCGCTTTCTTGAGAAATGAACGACGCTGCATTGATTTGTTCTCCTATTCCAGCATCCGTTTATGATGATTTGTAGCGAAAGCCATGGAAATGCTTCCGCTTTTAGAGTGACCTGTTCAGAGGCTTCCAGGGATACTACACCGTCACTGCGCGTTTGTGGGCGCGACTAAGGGGATACCGCAATACCGCGGCCTTTTTTCAAGGTCAATAAACTCAAATTCCGGCGATGGACATCTGTTCGATCAGCACTGAGCCGGTACGCTTGGCGCCGCGCGTCATGGCATCGCTGCCCACCGCCACGATCTGCCGCAACATATCGGCCAGGTTGCCTGCAATGGTGATTTCCTGCACCGCATGCTGTATCTGGCCGTTTTCCACCCAGTAGCCGAACGCGCCGCGGGAATAATCGCCCGTGACGTAGTTCACGCCCTGCCCGATGAGTTCGGTAACCAGCAGGCCGGTTCCCATCTTGCGCAGCATGGCGTCAAGGTTGTCGCTATCGCGTGTCAGCCGCGAGCGCAACTCAAGGTTATGCGACCCGCCCGCATTGCCGGTACTGGGCAGCCCCAGCTTGCGGCCTGTATAGCTGGACAGAAAATACCCCTGCAGCACGCCGCTCAGCACCACCGAGCGCGGCGTTGTACGTACCCCTTCGGAATCGAATGGGCCGCTGCCGGAAGCCGCAGACACCCAGGGATTTTCGTAGAGATCAAGGCGATCGGCCATGACCTGCCTGCCTGCTGCATCCAGCAGGAAGCTGGCCTTCCGGTATAACGAGCCGCCACTGGCCGCCTGCACGAGCGCGCCGATCAGCCCCACAGCCAGGGGCGCTTCAAACAACACCGGAAAACGGCCCGTTTTTATGCGCCGCGCCGACAATCGCGCCAGAGCGCGTTGCGCGGCATAACGCCCGACCGCTTCCGGCTCGGCCAGCACGCGCCAATCGCGCGCCGAGCTGTACCAGTAATCGCGCTGCATGCTGCTGCCCTTTCCGGCAATGGGCGACACCCCGAGATTGTGACGGCTGTAGGGATACCCCCCCATGAAGCCCGCGCTATTGCCCATGACAAAATGGCCTTCATAGGTATCGACCGAAGCGCCATCTGTATTGGTGATGAGCGGGCTTTCATCACGCGCTGCCTGCTCCACGCGGATGGCAAGGCTGGCCGCTTCGTCGGAACCGATATCCCAAGGATGGTGCAATTGCAGATCGGGGTGCGGACCCAAGGCCAGGCGATCGCTATCGGGCAGACCCGCGCAATCATCTTCAGCGGTGTACTTGGCAATATGCCAGGCCGCATCAACCGTTTCACGCAATGCCTGGGGGGAAAAATCAGATGTGGACGCCGAGCCGCGGCGCTTGCCCGCATACACGGTGACATTCAGCCCCCTGTCGCGCGTCTGTTCGATGGTTTCGATATCGCCGCCACGAACCGACACCGCCAGCCCCTTGCTTTCGGAGACTTCGGCAACAGCATCGCTGGCCCCCTGCTTTTTGGCGTGCGCGAGCGCGTCGGAGACAAGTTCGCGAAAATTGGCCTGCTGTTCAGCTATCGGCAGGGATGCCGCACGTTTTTCACTCATCGATGCTCTTTTCAATATCTTGGGAGCTTTGCAGCGGTTACGGCGCCGGTTTGCCGCCTTGCGGGCTCAAAGCTTCCGTTGTGTAAAGGATTTCGCAGTTATCATAGCTGCACATAACGCGTATTGTAGTCAGCCATGACCCATTTTTCCCCCGATACCCCGGAAGACGGCGACGCCGCTTCCTTGTACGACCGCCCCAGCAAATCCCAGGTCAAACGGGATATGCTTGCCCTGACCGAACTCGGCAAGCAACTGGTGGACCTTCCCGCCGAGCGCCTGCGCAAGCTGGAACTGCCGCAAGACCTCCACGAAGCCATCGTGCTGGCTCAGCGCACCACCAGCCGTGAAGGTAGGCGTCGGCAAATCCATTATGTCGGAAAGCTCATGCGCACCCTGGATGCCGACACCACGGCCGCCGTCCGCAAGCAGCTCGATACCTGGGAACATGGTTCGCGTGAAGAAGCGCGCGCGCAACACCGCCTGGAAGGGCTGCGCGACCTGCTTTTACGCGATGACAATGCACTGACCGAACTGCTGCAAAGCAGTGCAGTGCCCGATGTGCAACAGTTTCGCGCCCTCATCCGTGCTGCGCGCAAGGAAGCTCAACACAACGAGTCTCTGCTGCCCGGCCACGACCCCCAACGTAAACATTACCGCGCCTTGTTTCAGGCGCTTAAAAACCTGAATCTGGAATCATGACCGACACTGACAACACGCTGCTCGACCATATCGAAATCGAAACAGGCCCCGAGCCACGCTATTCCGTCATCTGGCTGCACGGCCTGGGCGCCGACGGCAATGACTTCGTGCCCGTTGTGCCTGAACTGCAACTGGGCGACCTGGGCCCGGTGCGCTTTATTTTCCCGCATGCGCCCGTCCAGCCCGTCACCATCAATAACGGCATGTCCATGTGAGCGTGGTATGACATCTACATGCCCGATCTTGTGCGTCGCGAAGACGAAACTGGCCTGCGCGCATCGCAAAAAGCCATCGAAGCGCTGATTGCCCGCGAAAACGCCCGTGGCATTCCCACAGATCGCATCGTACTGGCCGGATTTTCGCAAGGGTGCGCCATGTCATTGCAGACTGGCCTGCGCCACCCTGAAAAACTGGCGGGAATCATCGGGCTGTCGGGCTACCTGCCCCTGGCTGCCATGGCGGAAAACGAACGCCACCCTGCCAACCACGACACCCCCATCTTCCTGGCCCACGGCACCATGGACCCGGTTGTCGCGTTCGAGCGCGCCCAGGCCACCCTGGAAGCCTTACAGAAAATGAGCTACGACGTGCGTTTCAAGACTTACCCCATGCCGCATTCCGTCTGCCTTGAAGAAATCCACGATATTGCAGCCTTCCTGCGCGAAATCCTGAAATAAGGGTTACGCAGGGCTTACGCCTGGGTTTCGCCCAGGTCCAGCCACACGCGCCGCATGCTGGGGTCGTCTTCGTCGGGGTCGATGCGAAAACCCAGATAAGACATCAGGCCCAGCATCGGCCGGTTGGTGCCCAGCACCAGGCCGTCAATGTAGGTCAGGCCCTGTTCCTGCGCCGCTTCGATCAGACCGCGCATCAACCGCGAACCCAGCCCGCAGCGCTGCCAGTCATCACCAATCACCAAAGCGTATTCCGCCCCACGGCCATCAGGATTACGCAGATAGTGGGAAAAACCGATAATGCGCTCGACCAGGCGGCCACGCTGGTCGGGATTGGGCTCTTGTATGGTGGCCACCAAGGCCAGCTCGCGGTGATAGTCAATCAAGGTATAGCGGGCCAGCATGCGGGGCGTCAGTTCCCTCAGCATGGAAACAAAACGCATATAGCGCGACTCATCTGAAAGCCCGCGGATGAATTCCTGCAAGGGCTCAGCATCTTCCGGCCGTATCGGCCGCAACATCCATTCACGGCCATCCGGCATCTGGCGCATCTGCACCAGATGCCGCGGGTAGGGATGAATCGCCATATGGCGGTAGCCCGTGGTTTCGGGCAGAACCAGCATGGATGCGCTGGTCAGCCTGACCCCCACGCATGTCGCCACCAAGGCATCGCCTTCAACATACAAGGGGTTGATGCTCAGGGAATCAATGGCGGGAACATCCGATACCAGCAGAGAAATACGTTCTAACGCTTCGCGCAAAAACTCGAAAGCCGAAGGCGTCATGCCATGTACCAGCGTGTTGTCCCAATATGCGCTGCGCTGCACCAGCTGACGCGCCAGATACGCATTGAGCGGCGGCAGTTCAACTGCCATCTCAGCGCGCGAGAACGGTTCCAGGCCACGTCCGAAACTGATACAAGGCCCGAAAACCGGGTCGGCATGGACATGTATTGCCATGGCCGCAGAATCCTCAGGCGCTGTTTCCACCAGCCGGATGGGAATATGGAAGCTCTTCAGCAGACCGATGACTTCTTCGGTGGATAGTTCCAGCCGCCCCTGCCGCTGTGCTGTGCGGACGATATCGCGTGCGCCTTCTTCGTCGGGTGGTGTACTGAGCGGCTCGGGCGGCAGAATTTGCTGAGAAAGCGTCTGGCTGTAGTGGTAGGAAGCCAGAATACCA
Source organism: Alcaligenaceae bacterium (assembly GCA_012512545.1). GTDB lineage: Bacteria > Pseudomonadota > Gammaproteobacteria > Burkholderiales > Burkholderiaceae_B > Yanghanlia. The sequence goes on from JAAZDZ010000578.1 coordinate 7,111, forward strand.
AAGGCATTGGCTGCGGATTCGGGCGTGCGAAAAGCGGGCGTGCCCGCTTCATCCAGCACATGCCGCAAGCGGCGCATGACCGCATCACCCATCAGGCAGCTGACGATGGGCTTGCTTGAGGCGGGCGCCACAACGGCCAATTCATTGACCACGGCCTCGAGGTCGGCAAGAGGGTCGGGAGCCAGCAACACCAGCACGCCATCCACCGCTTTGTCTTCCACCAGAATATCGAGCGTCTGGCGCATGCCCTGCGCGGTAAACGGCGCAAAGCTCACTACCGGGTTATCGACACGCGCGCCTTTTTCAAGAAGCCCGGCAAGCGCCTTTTTACTGGAAGATGCCAGTTCGGCCCGCAAAACCGCCTCTCCCGCCCCCATGACGTCCAGCGCCAGGCGGGCAGCCCCTTCACCGTTGGACAGCAGCGCAATCCGCTTGCCGCGTGGGCGGCGCGTGTGCACCAGCACTTTGATGGCCGAAAACAATTGCACCAGGAAACGGATGCGCACAGCCCCCACCCGCCGCAGCAGGGCGTTGAAAGCCGCCACATGCGCCGGGTCACGATCAAGCGGCTCTTCCACTTTCAGGACAATCAGCGGTTTGACGCTGGCTGCCGCGCGCGCTGCGCTTGTGAAGCGACGTGAAGAGGTGGCCTCTTCCAGATAAAGCGCAATGCTGTCGGTGCGCGGGTCCATCGCCAGGTAATCAAGGACTTCCGCCACATCAATGGCTCCTTCATCGCCCACTGAAATCACCGCAGAAAACCCCAGGTGGACATCGGCGGCCCAGTCAAGCACAGCCGCCGCAATGCTGCGCGACTGAGTGACCAGCGCCACCCGCCCCGTCAGCGCACTGTGCGGATGGTGGCTGAGATTCATACCCAGATGAGGACGCTGCACGCCGAAGGAGCGCGGCCCCAGTACCAGACAATCGTGCTGACGGCTCCAACTGCGGGCGTGTTCCAGATCGTGGAGGGGATCCTCGGATTGTTCGGGGTGTGCCAGCACAACCAGCATCAAGGGACGATAGCGGGGCAGACCCTCAAGCACCTGCGACAGCAGACTGGGAGGCACACAGACCAGGACGAGATCCAGCCTTTCGCCTGGAGGGACGCCCGCCAGTTCTGCTGGCCATTGGCCATCTACCGCCTGGCTCACCGCAACGCTGGTGACGGCGTTGCGCAGCCTGGCGGGCGTATCGGTTTCTACCGGAAGCCGCCTGTCGGACACCACCAGAGTGGCGCGAGGTTCAAACAAGGCGGCAAGCCTATGACGCAACATGATTTCTTTTCCCTTGGACTTTTCAGGCTTACTCTAAAATACAGTCAGCTCCTTGCCAACCTTGCCGTCGTCGCGACGCGACGCCGACCTCTTTTTGACATGACTACTACACAAAACGCCGTCCGCACCCGCTTCGCTCCGTCTCCCACTGGTTTCCTGCATCTGGGAGGCGCCCGCACCGCCCTGTTTTCCTGGGCTTTCGCCCGCCACCATGGTGGCACATTCGTGCTTCGCATTGAAGACACCGACCTGGAACGCTCCACCCCGGAAGCCGTGCAGGCCATTCTGGATGGCATGCAGTGGCTGGGCCTGACCGCCGACGAAGGTCCTTTCTACCAGATGCAGCACATGGACCGCTACCGTGAAGTCATACAGCGCATGCTGGAAGAAGGCACAGCCTACCATTGCTATTGCACGCCGGAAGAAGTCGATGCCATGCGCGAAAAGGCCCGGGCAGCCGGGCTCAAGCCCCGCTACGATGGCACCTGGCGCCCGGAACCCGGCAAAACCCTGCCTGACATCCCTGCCGACCGCCAGCCGGTGGTGCGCTTCCGCAATCCGCAAGAGGGCGTGACAGCCTGGAATGATCTGGTGAAAGGGCCTATCGCCATCGACAACGCCGAGCTTGATGACCTCATCATTGCCCGCCCCGATGGCACGCCCACCTATAACTTCTGCGTGGTGATCGACGACTGGGACATGCGCATCACCCATGTGATACGCGGCGATGACCACGTCAATAACACTCCACGCCAGATCAACATTCTGCGCGCCCTGGACGCCGAGCTTCCCGTTTACGGCCACCTGCCCATGATTCTCGGCCCCGATGGCGAAAAACTTTCGAAGCGCCACGGCGCGGTCAGCGTCATGGAGTACGACAAGGCGGGCTATCTGCCGGAAGCCATGGTGAATTACCTGGCGCGCCTGGGCTGGAGCCATGGCAACGACGAAATCTTCAGCCGCGAACAACTGATCGAATGGTTTGACACCCGCAACCTCACCAAGTCAGCCGCCCAGTGGGATCCTAAAAAGCTTAACTGGGTGAATGCGCAATACATCAAGCAGAGCGACGACACCGACCTCGCTGTCCGGGTCGCGCCACGCATTGCCGAACTCGGCGGCGACCCGGCTGCGGCCGATCTGCCCGCCATCATGGCCCTGCTGAAGGACCGCGCTGAAACCCTGAACGAGCTGGCCGAAGGCGCCCTGCTGTTTTGCGCGCCTTATGCTCCAGCCGACGCCGGACTGATGACGCAGCACGTCGATGACGACGCCCGCAAGCTGCTGGCCGACTTCGCTGCCCAGGCCCGCGAACTGCCGGAATGGTCTGCCGAAAGCATTGACGCGCTGATCAAAACCCTGCTGGCCTCGCATGGCGTAAAAATGCCCAAGCTGGGCATTCCCCTGCGCCTGGTGGTCACTGGCCGCAAGCAGACGCCCGCCATTGGCCATGTGCTTGCCATCCTGGGCCGTGAGCGCGTGCTGGAGCGTCTGGCCGCCTGAAACCGGCTGCCTACCAGGGCAAGCGGTAATCCGGCGGCATGCGTCTGGCATCCAGGCGTACCCCGTCGGATGACTGCAAGCCCAGGCGATCACCCGCTTCACGGGTGATCTGGTAGCGGTTGATGTAGATGGGGTCGTGCAGATCGACCGGCGAACCGTTGGATTCGATGGTACGCAATACGAGGGCGTGGCCTTCACGCTGCCAGCAGCCTGTTTCCGCCAGCCCTTGGGGCGCTTTGCCACGGCGGCTGAGCTGCTCGCCGTAGCTCATGGTGCCATCCTCATACAGCACGATATGGGTGCGCAGCTCGCCTGCCACCCCTGCCTGCTTGCGCACGCTCAGCCAACTGCCTGTCAGTGCATCGCCAGCAGCCGCTGCAGTGCAACGGGTATCAACGGGCTCTGCAGCCTCTTGGCGGGGCGCGGCGCACCCGGCAAGCATCAGCGCTGCCAGCGCAGCCATGGCCAGCAGCACCGGGCCGTTGCGCACGGTAAACGAGGAGGTGCACTGTAATCCTTCAGAAGTAAACATATCAGGCTCTTGATATCAAGTGGCGGCACGTTAGAATGGCCGACAACAGAACGCAACTTATATGAGACAGCTATCGTTGAAACCCGGCTTATCGCGCGTGAGAACGGGAATAATGCTTGGTAGCCGTTTCTGCTTCAGTTAGACTTTAAACGAATCACACTCCAAGGAGCACTGCCATGGCCAAAGCCACCAAGGCCGCCAAGGTAACCAAGAAAAGCGCCAAGAAAGCCGCCAAGCCGGACGAGGCCGCAGTAAAGACAGCAGCAGGCGAAACAGCCAAAGCCGCCAAAAAAACAGCAGCAAAGAAAGCGCCCGCGAAAACCGCAGCAAAAAAGGCGCCAGCCAAAACCACGGTAAAGGCAGCCAAGGCAACCAAAGCCGTTAAAGTGCCTGCCAAGACAGCTGCCAAGAAAACAGCCAGCAAAGCTGCTGCCGCCAAAACCACTCAAGCTTCAGCCGTAAAAAAAGTCGCTGCCGCGAAGAAAGCCGTCAAGTCCACTGCGGCCAAGGCAACCAAAGCCGCGACGAAGTCATCCAAGAAGGAAACCCCGATGACTGACGCCCCAACCGCCAGCAAATCAGCCAGGCAGGCAAAAGCCGAAAGCCCTTCCATCAGCAAGGCCGCCGCTAAAGCCGCCAAGAAGTCGGCTGCTGCCACACCGGCCAAAAAGACGCGCAACCCAGCCGCCTCCTGGCCTTTCCCGACAGGCAACCGCCCGTAAGCGGCCCTCTGCGTTACCGCTGTCGCTCTTGTACGCCCGGGTTTCAGCCCGGGCGTTTTGGTTTGTACTCAGTCGTAATAGGTGACGATGCGTTTGCCGCCAATATCGTGGACTTCAAAAGGCGTGCAGTAGATGTCCTGCAGCACATCTGCGCGGATGATGTCTTCCGGTGTGCCCTGTTGATGCACCCGGCCGTTTTTCATGGCAATGATGCGATCCGAATAAGTGGATGCGAAATTGATGTCATGCAAGACGATGACCACCGTTTTACCCATTTCGCGAGCGGCCTGCCTGAGAATTTTCATCATGCCTGTAGCATGGCGCACATCGAGATTATTCAACGGCTCATCAAACAGCGTATAGTCCGTGCCCTGGCACAACACCATGGCAACGAAGGCACGCTGTCTCTGCCCGCCCGATAACTCATCAAGGAATCGGCCTGCGTAATCCTGCAGATCAAGATGAACAATAGCCTGGTCAATATGGTGAACGTCTTCCGGTGTCAGCCTGCCCCGTGAATAAGGGAAGCGGCCAAAACTGACAAGATCGTATACGGTCAGCCGCGCCGCAATATGGTTTTCCTGCCTGAGAATAGACAAACGCCTTGCCAGCTCGTTGGTGGGAGTTGTCGTGACATCCATGCCGTCCACCACAACACTGCCGACAGACAGGGGCGTGAGCCGCGCAATCATGGACAGCAGGGTGGATTTACCCGCGCCATTGGGGCCGATGATAGACAGAATACCGCCCCTGGGCAGCGTGACCGAGACATTATCGACAACGACCGTATCGCCATATGTTTTGCTGACATTCGATACTTCGATCACCGCATGGCTCCTCTTAACACCATGATAATGAACACCACGCCACCGATGAATTCGATAATGATGGCCAGCGCGGTGTTGAATTCAAACAGCCGCTCCAGAATGGTCTGGCCGCCAACCAGGCAGATGATACCCAACAGGATGGAGATCGGCAGAATATGCCTGTGCCTGCCATCGCGCGCAATTGCGTGCGCCAGGCTGACCACCAGCAGGCCGAAGAACGTAATCGGCCCGACCAGGGCGGTAGACACCGATACCAGCATGGCAACAACCACCAGAATGATGGAAACCGTGGCCTTGTAGGGCACGCCCAGGTTAACGGCAACAGGCCGCCCGAGCTTCAAGACATCAAGATAAGGCATGACTTTCAGGCCAATGAGCGAGGCCAGCCCGACAATCGCTGCCGAAACCCCCAGCAAGGTTCTGTCTATGGTGTTGAAGCTGGCAAAGAAAGTATCCTGCAGCACCAGAAACTCGTTCGGGTCGAGCATGCGCTGCATCAGCCCGGAAAGGCTGCGAAAGAACACGCCGCAGACAATACCCACCAGAACCAGCAGGTGCAGACTGCGGTTGCCGCTCAAGAACAGCCACTGGAACAGAATGCCGGAAAACACCGCCATGACAGCGACTTCAATGACGAACTGCAGCCGGGAATCCAGTGCCGTCAGTGCCTGCGATGTGAAGAAGAAAACAATGACAGTCTGAATCAGAATATAGAGCGCATCAAACCCCATGATGGACGGAGTCAGAATGCGATTGGCAGTCACTGTCTGGAATAACACTGTAGATACAGCGACGGCATAGCCGACCAGAATCAGCGCCATCAGCTTGGCGCCGCGGAACGGCAGAATGAAGCTCCAGTTGGAGTTGGCGCCTATCGTCATGAAACAGACGATGGAAATCAGCGCCAGACCTGACAGCACCACCAAGGCCCGGCGTGGCCGCGCAGACGCCTTGGGGCGCACCGGAGTGGAAGTCTGGGTGGATGAATCAGCGCGCGTCATAAGGCTTTCTCAGCAGCAAATAAATGAAGACGCCAC
>JAAZDZ010000579.1 GCA_012512545.1 Alcaligenaceae bacterium
GAGATCTGTCTGCAGCAGCAGTTCGGTAAACCCGATGATGGAGTTCATGGGGGTGCGGATTTCATGGCTCATATTGGCCAGGAAGGTGCTTTTTGCAGCGGCCGCCTGCTCGGCCTGCTGAGCCGTTTCGCGCAAGGATACTTCCAGCGCATGGCGGTCGCTGATATCGCTCACAAACCCGACAAACCGGGGCTCTCCCGGCAGATCAACACGCCCCACGGCCAGCCGCATGGGCATATGGCTGCCATCCTTGCGCAGCCCCACCACTTCGCGGCCAATACCGATGATTCTCGGTTTGCCGGACGTCATGTAATTATGCAGATAACCGTCGTGCGCCGACTGATAGGGCTCGGGCATCAGCATTTTGATGTTCTGGCCCATGACTTCTGCAGCCGTCCAGCCAAACAGCCGCTCTGCCGAACGGTTGTAATCCTGTATCAGGCCCTTGCTGTCAATGGTGATAATGCCATCCACTGCGGTATCAAGCGTGGCGCGCAAGCGTGAACTGCTTTCCCGCACCCGGCGGTACAGTTCCTGCGACCGCAGCAGACCATTCAGCGACACCACCATGGCCGTCACTGTGACAGTGAAGAACGAAAGAATCAGGGAAATATGGACGGGGCTGAGCGTGATCTCGACCTTCAGCACGTCGGGTTTGCCAATGAAACGCACGGCCAGCATGCCTGTGTAGTGCATGCCGGCAATGGCCAGCCCCATGACTGCGCCGCTGATCAGCACGCGCAGGAAAGCGGGCAACGATGTCTGCCGCAGGCTGTAGCGCATCCACAAAGCGATAATGGCCAGGACGATGGCCACCAGTATGGACAGCACGAACGTGAACGGCTCGTAGCGCATCTGCAGCGGGGTCTGCATGGCCGCCATGCCGATGTAATGCATGGCGCCCACTCCCAGCCCGACCAGCGTGCCACTGCCGAGCAGGCGCCCGCCCGTGACCTCGGACAGCGCCAGCATGCGCAGGGAAAACCATGCAGCCAGACAGGCGGGCAGCACGGAAACCAGCGTCAGGGGAATGGAATAAGAAACATCTGCAGGCAGCTGATAGGCCAGCATGCCGATGAAGTGAGTGGACCACACCCCGTACCCCAGGGCCAGGGCTCCTGTGCCGATCGCAACATGCTGATGCAGGGGGCGTTCCGACCGGCGCGCGATATTGGCGGTCAGCAAGGCCATGATTGACGAAAAAATCGACACGACAACAGACAACAGCATCAGGCCATGATGGTGCGCACCATGCACGAATGATGCATTTTGCATTGTGGTGTCGAGAAAGAAGCCTGATAACGCCATCCGGGTTAAGCCTTGTTGATCTTTTCCTTGGACGAGACTCGAACCGCCGCCCAGATACAGCTCCCCATTGTACTGATTTCGTTACATCGGTATTGAAGGATACGCAGGCAACGGCAGACATGCCGGGGCGAAAGTTCGTTCGCAGGCGGCGGCAGCCGCTACAATCGGCCCATGAAAATCTGGATGATTCTTATCAGCCTGCTGGCTGCCGCCATGGTCTGGCGCTGGGGCCCTCACCGGCGTGTAAACGGAGGCTGGCGGCGGCGCGGAAAGCAGATATTTCAAAGCCTGCTGGCCGGGGTGGTGGTCTACTTCTGCTTCATGTCAGTCGCCGCCCTTTACCTGATGCTGACCCACCAGGCATGAGCACGCACCAAAGCGCAGGCCGCGTCGTTCACGGCGCAGTCAGGCAAGGCCATACCAATGCCGGTGCGCAACAGCGCGTCAGGAAACCGCCAGCTCCTTGTTTCCGGTAATAACGGCGCCTGCGTCGTCCACCCATTTCATTTGCAGCTCGCCCGACTTCCGGGCCAGAAAAGTGAACTCGATATACGGGTTCTGGGAAACAGCCGTTTCGGGCGCCCATTTGAACAGCAGCTCGCCATCCAGCCGCGCTTCAAATGCATTGACGATGTTGCGAGGAATGACCTGACCATCAGCACCGGGCCGCAGGCCGGTTTCCATGCGATGCAGAATCAAGGCGCGCACGCGCACCACCTCTCCTGCCTTGGGGCTGTCATTGCTGATCCAGATGCGGGGCTTACTCATACTTCACCTTGTCTACATTCCACAGCCGCCAGCCGTGACCGTGATGTGGCGATGGGCCATAAGGACACGTCCATCGTTCATGCGCGCCAACGCCCGGATGGTCTGGCTTTCAATCAGGCGCAGGCGGATGGCGACCTCTGCCGTACCCGCCAGCGGTGTAAACGCGAACCGGCAGGCCAGGGGGCGCGGGTTGCCTTCGGCAAGAATGATGAGTTCTTCGCAATAGGAATCGGGCGTGATGGGCAAAGTCACCCTGGCCTTGACCGGAACCGCCGCAGGGTTGTCGCCCAATACCGGCATTTCGAGTTCCAGCCCCTCTTCCTGAGGCTCAGCGCCTTGCAGGAAATCACTGATGACTGCCTGAACTTCCGCGGCGCTGGCAGGTTTGAGCGGCACCGGCGAAGCAAGCTGGGCACGCACTGCCACAGGCAGCAGACCCAGGCCCAGGCTTAACGCCGCTCCTTCCAGCAGCTGCCGCCGCTGGGCCAGGGGTTGTTTACGAGTTTTAGAGAAAATCATTAAAACGGCTCTTGATCCAGGCAAAATCGTCCGCTACGAGATCGGCGGAACGGACATCCATGTCAATCTGAGTCTGCAGCACCTTGCCGGTGGCATCCAGTTCGTACTCGAACACCACGGAAATTTCTTCCTGCGGGTCGCCATTGACCATCATGTAGCAAAGGTTATCGGGCAGCACCGGCACCACTTCCTTGCCTGCCACTCGTTCGGCCAGATTCTGGGCCATGATTTTTGCCACGGCATGTGCCACGTGCGCGCTCTTGGGGTAATGGCCGAACTGGTCGGAAATAAAGCCCATGGCGTCGCCAATGACATAGACATCTTCATCAGCCGTTGCGGTGAACAGGCGCGGGTGGATATCCGCCCAGCCGGTGGGCTTGCCGCTGGCATCCTTGCCGATGAGGTCTGCGTACCAGAC
>JAAZDZ010000580.1 GCA_012512545.1 Alcaligenaceae bacterium
ACTTCGCGCAGCATTTCCTGGGTATTGGACTCGGTCAGGCGGGCTTCCCCGCGCATGGTCTTGACGACACGCGACAAACGTTGAGTCAGATTATCGAGCATGGTAATGGTTTCGCTTAAACTAGGTGCTGGTTAATCCAGCCTAAAATCTTCAGTTTGAACCGGGGTTCAAGGGACTATGTCTTCAGGCATTGTATTTCAGTTGCTGGCCGCACTGGCCTATGCCCTTCTGGGCGTGTGCTGGTGGCGGCTGCTCGCCCAGGGCCAGAACGAGGTTCGTATGGGCCCGCTCACCCATGGCGTTCTGGTTTTCGGTCTGCTGTCGCAGGCCATCGGCCTGCAGCAGTCCATGCTGAACCACCCAGACGGCCTGCACGTGGGTTGGGCCCTGGCGTTGTCTGCCGCCATCTGGTTGGGCATGCTGCTGTTCTGGCTGGAAAACTTCGTCATGAAGCTCGACGGCCTGATGCTGGTGCTGCTGCCCACCGCTGCTCTGGCCGCGCTGTTGGGCGGCCTGTTCCCCGATGGCCCCATTGTGCCCCACGGCGACAGCCAATGGCTGCGCACCCACCTGATCATCGCCTTGTGCGCCTACGGCCTGATCGCCATAGCCACCCTGCATGCGCTTTTCATGGCCGCCCTCGACCGCCAGCTGCACCGCCCTTCTGAAAAAAACCTGAAATCCGGCTTGATCTGGCGGGCGCTCGACAGTCTGCCGCCTCTGCTGACACAAGAACGGTTGCTGTTTCGCCTCATCTGGATCGGCTTCGGCGTCCTGACGCTGACTGTCATCACCGGCGCCATTGTGTCCATGAAGACGCTGGGCGTGCTGTTTCCGCTCGATCACAAAACCGTATTCACGCTGTTGGCATGGCTCACTTTCGGCGGCCTGCTGGTGGGCCGCCAGACACGCGGCTGGCGCGGGCGCACGGCCTTGCGCTGGACTCTCGTGGGTTTTGCTTTTGTTCTCCTGGCATACAGCGGCAGCCGCTTTGTGCTTGATGTGCTGCTCTAAAGAGGCTTACCGTGGGCAAAATCCTGTTCTGGATCATTCTCATTCTGGCCGTGCTGATCGGAGCCCGGCTGCTGGCGCGCAGTTCGTCCAGCCCTGCACCAGGCGGCCGCCTGCGCAAAACGGCCAAAGCGGGGCAGGCTGACATGAGCCAGGCCGAAGCCATGGTGCGCTGCCAGCACTGCGGCATCCACCTGCCACGCTCTGAAGCCTTCATGAGCAACGGTAAAACCTGGTGCGGGCCGGAACACGCCCGCATTGCTCAGGACAAGCCCGATTAACAGCCGCCCAGGCGCGGCCCTCCGTTCCGGGCTTTTTTCAACTATGCCAAACCGCGAGAAACCCGCTCTGAGACTGGACCGCCACGGCTGGCTGCAGGCCGCTGCAGGCATCAGCCTGGCCCCTTCCCCCAACCACGATGAACGCCCGCCGCACCAGGACGCTTATCTGCTGGTCATGCACAACATCAGTCTGCCTCCGGGCCAGTTTGGCGGGCCGGAAATCATCGACTTCTTCCAGAACAGGCTCGATTACGGTTCCCACCCGTGGCTGGAACGGCTGCGCGACATGCGTGTTTCGGCGCATTTTCTAATCCGCCGCAATGGCGACATCGTGCAGTTTGTCTCCACCCACGCCCGCGCCTGGCATGCGGGAGTGTCGAGCTTCGAAGACCGCGAGCGCTGCAATGATTTTTCCATCGGCATAGAACTGGAAGGTACAGACACCCTGCCCTACGCTGATGCCCAGTACAGCGCCTTACAACGGCTGCTTCCGGCCCTGCGCGCCCGCCACCCCCTGAAAGCGGTGCGCGGCCACGAACACATTGCGCCGCTGAGAAAAACCGACCCTGGTGTGGCCTTCGACTGGAATCGCTTCCGTCACGAAAACGGCATTCCATGGCGTTATATGCCTTCGCAATAAGCTTATTCAAGCGTCGGCTATAAGCTCATTTCTTCTTATTCGTTCTTTTCATAAGGGCTTTTACCTAGACTGTGGGGATATTCTTTATATCCAAAAGGTCTATTGATGAGCCGTCTTACCCTCCACACTGTCGAAAGCGCACCGGAAGCCGCCCGTGAGCGGGTCGCGGCTGCTGAACAAGCCAACGGCTTTCTTCCCAACCTGATCGGTGTATTGGCCAATGCGCCCGCCGCGCTGGAAACTTACCAGGTCGTGGGCGCCATCAACGGCCGCACCAGCCTGAGCCCGGCCGAACGGGAAGTCGTGCAGATCACTGCCGCCACCCTGAACGATTGCGGCTTCTGCGTGGCCGGCCACACCAAGCTGTCGCTGCACAAGCTGCGCATGCCTGCGGAACTGGTGGAAGCGTTACGCAAGGTGGAAGCCATCGCTGACCCCAAGCTCAATGCCCTGGCACGCTTCAGCGTGGCCATCATCGAAAAAAAGGGCCAGGTATCCGACGACGAGCTGGCCGCCTTCCGCGCAGCGGGCTACACCGATCAGCAAGCGCTGGAAGTAGTGCTGGGCGTCAGCCTGGCAACGCTCTGCAACTTTGCCAACAGCCTGGCTCAGACCCCTATCAATCCCGAGCTGCAGCCCTTTGCCAATCCTGAGCTGACGGCCTTCGCCTGAATACCCGGCCCGGAGAGACAGTCATGACCCAGCCATCAAGCACACACCCCGCCCCGCAGGGCGAAGGCGCCACAACGCTGATCGAAGCGGTTAAGGCGCTCGTCAAATCCGAACTTGCACCCATTTCCTCTGAAATCGACCAGCAAGGCCGCTATCCCGTGGAGTTTCTGCGCCGTTTGGGAGAACTGGGCGGGTTTTCGGCCAGCATCCCCGCTACGCAAGGGGGCGAAGGGTTCGGGCTGGCCACCCAGATTGCCATCACCACGGAAGTGGGCCGCGAATGCGGGTCCACTGCCTTCCTGGTATGGTGCCAGTCCAGCTGCGCCCGCTATCTGCAGCAATCTCCCAATGACGCCGTGCGCGAACGCTATTTCAGCGATGTGCTGTCGGGCCGCCTGCTGTCGGGCACCGGCATGTCAAACGCAGTGAAGCACTTGGCCGGTATTGAGAACATTCACCTCAAGGCCCGCCGCGAACAGGACGCTTACGTTGTATCGGGCTCGCTGCCCTGGGTATCCAATGTAGGGGAAGACCACCTGGCCATCGTTGCTGCCGCTGTCGAAAGCGGCGGCTATGTCATGATGGCCGTGCGCGGCGATGCCGAAGGCGTAACGCTGCGCCCCTGCCCGGAGTTTGCCGGCCTGGAAGGCACGCAGACCCTCAACATCCGCTTGAAGGATGTGCGTATCCCCGCCGACAGCGTTCTGGCTCATCCCGAGCAGTTTTCCGCTTACCTGAAAAGCATCAAGCCCGGCTTCGTGCTGGGTCAGGTTGGCATGGGGTTCGGCGTGATAGAAGGTTCGCTGCGCACCATACGCGAAAGCAATGTCACCACCGCACACGTCAATCAGTTTCTGGACGACCAGGGCGAAGACCTGGAGCGGGCGGCCCAGGCGTTGTGGGCCGACACCCGCGCGCTGGCCCATCTGGTCGACACAGGCAAAGCCCGTGTGCTGGATGTCCTGCGCCTGCGGCTGGCCGCCTCGGAACTCACGCTAAAAACAGCCAACTCGGCCATGCTGCACATTGGCGCCAAGGGTTATCTGATGCGCCATCCCGCCCAGCGGCGCCTGCGCGAAGCGGTCTTCGTGGCCATTGTCACACCCGCTCTCAAGCATCTGCGCAAGGAAATCCACGCGCTTGAGCAGGCTGCCCGGGAGGAACAGGCGGCATGAACCGGGTATGGATGTGCGGGCCGTGCGGCTGGGTCTATGACGAAGCCCTGGGATTGCCCGAAGAAGGTATTGCGCCCGGCACCCGCTTCGAGGATATCCCAGACGATTGGGAATGCCCCGACTGCGGCGTGACCAAGGCCGACTTCTATCTGCTGCCAGACTGAGCCACGCTCAGCCACAACGCCTTTTCTGGAACACTTCTGGAACCTGAATGAGCAACCCCCTGCTGGAAGCCCACGACATCCACCTGGTTTATGAACGGCCCGACGGCGCGCCGCATGTGATTTTGCAGGAATTTTCCCTGCAGCTGCAGGCGGGCGAAGTGGTCGCCATCCTGGGCCCCAGCGGGGTGGGAAAATCTTCGCTGCTGCGCGTGCTGGCAGGGCTGCAGGAAACCGATCGCGGCAGCGTGCGCCTGAAAGGCGAAACCCTGAGCGGCCCCCACCCGCGTTCCAGCTTTGTTTTTCAGGACCCCAGCCTGCTGCCCTGGCTGACCCTGGAAGAGAACGTGGCTTTCGGGCTGGATTTCAAACACCAGCCCCATATCAGCAAACCCGAACAACAGCAACGCATCAGCGCCGCCATTGAGGAAGTCGGCCTGCGGGATGCCACAGGCCGCTACCCTGCCGAATTATCCGGCGGCATGGCCCAACGCACAGCACTGGCGCGCAGCCTGGCCCGCCAGCCGGAAATCCTGCTGCTGGATGAGCCCTTCAGCGCTCTGGATGAAATCACGCGCGGCGACATGCAGCTTCTGCTGCAGAGCATCACGGCCCGCCATGGCACCGCCGCCATACTGGTCACACACGATATCGACGAAGCCATGATTCTGGCCGACCGCATTGTGCTGCTGGGCGGCCGCCCGGGGCGGGCAATCGGCGAATGGACAGTAGCCGAAGCCCACCCGCGCGACCCGCTGGCCCCGGCATTCAGCCAGCTGCGCCTGGAAATTCTTGGCCTGCTGCGCGCGCATCAGCGTGGCGCGGATCAATCGCCCCCACCCCAGCGCCCTGAACAGAACATCGCAACTGCCGCTTGAAGCGCGCCCCATACCCACAAGGAACAACCGATGAGCAAGCTGCCCTACGACTTCAGCGCCACCTTCAGAACCCGGCGCCAATTGTTGAAACTGTCTGCCCTGTTTTCCGCATCCGCCGCCCTGCCTCTGTTGCAAATGGCCAATGCGGCGCGCGCTGCGGAACCCGACGCCCCCTTGCGCATCGGCTATCTGCCCATCACTGACGCCACGCCTTTGCTGGTGGCTCACCACAACGGCCTGTTCGAGCAGCAGGGCCTGAAAGTGGAGAAACCCCGCCTGTTCCGCAGCTGGGCGCAGATTGTCGAAGCCTTTCTGGCGGGCCAGGTCAACGCCGTTCACCTGCTTTCGCCCATGACGGTCTGGGCGCGCTACGGCAGCCAGTCGCGCGCCAAGGTGGTGGCCTGGAACCATATGTCCGGTTCCGGCCTGACCGTGCAGCACCACATCAATACGGTGGATGATCTGGGCGGCACCACGGTGGCCATTCCTTTCTGGTATTCCCTGCACAACGTCGTGCTGCAGCACCTGCTCAAGAGCCGCGGCCTGGAACCCATCAGCGATGGCGAACCCACGGCTAAACAGGTCAAGCTGGTGATGATGGCACCCTCCGACATGGTGCCCGCCCTGGCCAACAAGCAAATCGCCGGTTACACGGTGGCCGAACCCTTCAACGCCAATGCGGAAGTGCTGAAGGTCGGCAAGATCCTGCGTTTCACCGGCGATGTCTGGAAAGATCACGCCTGTTGCGTGGTGCTCATGCACGAGCAAGACCTGGAGCAGCGCCCGGAATGGTCGCAGAAAGTGGTGAACGGCATTGTGCAGGCCCAGGCGTGGATTCAAGAAAACCGCCAGGAAACCGCCCGCATTCTATCGCGCGACAATCCGCAGAAATACACACCGCACACCTACGAAGCCCTGGCCAATGTGCTGGAACCCGAGCGCCTGGATGCTGCCCTGTACGAAAACTCCGGCGCCATGGTGAACACGGCCTGGAACCAGAAACGCATCGACTTTCAACCCTACCCCTTCCCCAGCTACACAGAAGAGCTGATACGCAAGCTGCAAAGCACGCTGGTATCGGGGCAGAATGCCTTCCTGTACGAGCTTGACCCTGCCTTTGTCGCCCGCGACCTGGTGGACGACCGCTTTGTCAGGCAAGCCATTCTGGAGAACGGCGGCCCTGCCGCCTTTGGCCTGCCCGAATCCTTCAGCCGCGAAGAAACCATCACCACCTGACCCTGACGGCAGAACCTATGCGCTCGACAATCGCCCAGAACCATACCGCCCAAAAGTATCCACAAAATATAGTCATTAAGCCTTTTCAATGGCTGAGCCGGACCAGCGCTCCGGCTTCAAAGCTGGTCTATGGCGCAGTGGGCCTGGCCGTACTCGTGGCGCTGTGGTCTTTGGGCGCTCGCCTGCTGGAAACCAGCGTGCCGCTGGCAGCATCCCTGGCGCCCGCCGCCACGTTTCACAGCCTGTATGAACTGGTGTCCACAGGCCAGCTCAACAGCCATACGCTGATGAGTCTGCAGCGGGTGCTGGTGGGGCTGGGGCTGGCATTGCTGATCGGCGTGCCGGTCGGGCTGGCAGTGGGCAGTTCCAGGATGCTGGAAAATGCCAGCAGCACGGCTTTCCAGTTCCTGCGCATGATTTCGCCATTATCGTGGATGCCGATCGCCGTAATGGTTTTCGGCATTGGCGATGCGCCCATCTATTTTCTGCTGACTTTCGCCGCTGTCTGGCCGATCATTCTGAATACGGCGGCTGGCGTGCGCCAGCTCGACCCGAAATGGCTGATGCTGGCCCGCAGCCTGAGCGCCACCCGTTCTGAAGTGCTGCTGCGCATTATCATGCCAGGCATTCTGGGCAATATCCTCACCGGTGCGCGCCTGGCCATTGGTGTTATCTGGATTGTTCTCGTACCCTGCGAAATGCTGGGCGTGAGTTCCGGCCTGGGTTATTACATTCTGGATACCCGCGACCGGCTGGCCTATTCCGAACTCATGGCCGTCATTGTGCTGATCGGCGCGCTCGGTTTTCTATTGGATGGCCTGGCGCAAAAGGCGTACCGCCACTGGTCGCGAAACCCAGCGCGGTAACGCCGTTGCTGCCTGACTTTAGTTCAGGATGTGGTAACCGCCATCCACGTACATCGTGGTGCCAGTAATGGCGCGGGCGCCGTCGCTGGCCAGGAAGGCGCTCAGCGGGCCAACGTCCTGAATATTGACGCCCCCCATGGGGGCGCGTCGCGCATTCTCTTCAACCAGGGCATCAAAGCTGGCAATGCCTGACGCGGCCCGGGTAACAATAGGCCCAGGAGAAATCGCATTCACGCGAATGCCCTTGCCACCCAGTTCGGACGCCAGATAACGCACAGTCGATTCCAGAGCGGCCTTCACTGGCCCCATGATGCCGTAGTTGGGAATAACTTCTTCGCCGCCCAGGTAGCTCATGGTCATCAGGCTGCCGCCTTCGGCCATCAACGGCTCCGCCAGACGCGCCATGCGCACGAATGAGTGGCAGGAAATATCCATGGCTTTCAGGAAGCCGTCGCAGGAACTGTCAGTTACCCGGCCGTGGAGGTCGTCTTTTGGAGCAAATGCGATGGAGTGCAGCAGAAAATCAAGCTTGCCCCAGCGCTGGGACACTTCCTCGAACAAGCTTGCCAGCTGCGCATCGTCGCGCACATCGAGCGGGCGCTGAATCTCGGCATTCACGGCTTGCAGCAGAGGCTCCACATGCGGTCGGGCCTTGTCATTCAACCAGGTGCCGCCCAATGTGGCGCCAGCCTTGTGCAGCGCATCAGCGCATGCCCACGCAATACTTTGATCGTTACCAATACCGATCACCAAACCTTTTTTGCCTTTCAGCACGTTGTGTCCTCTCATCGTCAAGAAGAAAGCCGCCATCGACTCTCACAATTAAATACGAATTGTAAACAATACAGAAAGACAGCAGTGTGACGGCCTCGCAAAAATGGCACAAAAAAGGGGCCGGACACCATTTCCGCTGATCGAAATGGTGTCCGGCCCCTTTGTTGGTTTTTTAACTTGCGGCTTCTATCAGGCGGACAGCAGCAACTTGTTCATGCGTTTGACGAAGCTGGCCGGGTCGTTCAGTGATGCGCCTTCCGCAAGCATGGCCTGATCCAGCAGCAGCAGCGACCATTCCTCGAAGTCAGCATCCGCCGCATCCTTCACACGGCCAAGCAGCGCGTGTTCGGGGTTGATTTCCAGAATCGGCTTGACCTCGGGCGCTTCCTGCCCGGCAGAACGCAGCAAGCGCTGCAAATGGGGGCTGATGTCGTTTTCATCGACCACTACGCAGGCGGGGGAATCCACCAGACGAGTGGTGACGCGTACTTCCTTCACCTTGCCCTCCAGCGCTTTTTGCATGCGTTCCACCAGCGGTTTGTTCTCTTCCGCTACCGCTGCCTGATGCTTCTTTTCTTCCTCATCAGCCAGCGCGTCGAGATCCAGGCCGCCCTTGGCCACAGAAACCAGCTGTTTGCCATCGAAATCGCGCATGTAGGAAAGCATCCACTCATCCACCCGATCGCTCAGCAGCAGGACTTCGATGCCCTTCTTACGGAACACTTCCAGGTGCGGGCTGTTGGCCGCCGCAGCGTAGGATTCAGCCGTGACGTAGTAGATTTTTTCCTGGCCCTCCTTCATGCGCGATACATAGTCGGCGAAGGACACATTCTGCACGCTGCCATCGTTATGGGTGGAAGCAAAGCGCAGCAGCTTGGCGATACGTTCGCGGTTGGAGAGATCTTCGCCCGTGCCTTCCTTCAGCACCTGACCGAATTGTTCCCAGAATGCCTGGTAATCTTCGGCACGGTTTTCAGCCAGGTCTTCCAGAATGCCCAGAATACGCTTGGTGCAGCCATCGCGTATCGCCTTGACATCACGGCTTTCCTGAAGAATTTCGCGCGACACGTTCAGCGGCAGGTCGGCGGAATCAATGACCCCTTTCACAAAGCGCAGGTAGCTGGGCAGCAGCTGTTCGGCATCGTCCATGATGAAGACGCGCTTCACATAGAGCTTGACGCCACGGCGGGCATCGCGTTCCCAGAGGTCGAACGGCGCGCGCTTGGGCACATACAGCAGCTGGGTATATTCGCTGCGGCCTTCCACGCGGTTATGCGTCCAGACGAGCGGGTCTTCAAAATCGTGGGCGATGTGCTTGTAGAATTCCTTGTACTGTTCCTCGCTGATCTCAGACTTGGAACGTGTCCACAAAGCGCTGGCCTGGTTGATGTTTTCCCATTCCGCCGTCTTCACCTGTTCGGATTTTTCCTCATCCCATTCCTCCTTCAGCATCTGGATGGGCAGAGAGATGTGATCGGAATAACGACGCAGGACTTCGCGGATTTTCCAGCCGCTCAGGAACTCATCTTCAGGATCGCGCAGATGCAACACAATGGATGTGCCGCGATCCGCCTTTTCCACCGGTGCCACGCGGAACTCGCCCTGACCGTCGGATTCCCACAGAACAGCCTCGGTTTCAGGCACGCCTGCGCGGCGCGACAGAACGGAAACCTTGTCCGCCACAATGAAGGAAGAGTAAAAGCCCACACCAAACTGGCCGATGAGCTGGGCATCCTTCTGCTTGTCGCCTGTCAAGTGCGAAAAGAATTCCTTGGTACCGGAACGCGCAATGGTGCCCAGGTTGGCCACTGCCTCATCACGCGTCATGCCGATGCCGTTGTCGGAAATCGTGATGGTGTGCTTTTCTTTGTCGAAATCAACACGGATGCGTAATTCCGCATCACCTTCATACA
>JAAZDZ010000050.1 GCA_012512545.1 Alcaligenaceae bacterium
CTGTGGCAGACCAAGGTTGCCGCCCGGCTGCATGATCCGGCTGAAAAAGCGCTGGTGCTCCTGCGCGATCCCGCTGGCCATGAAAATGGCACCAGTCGCGCCTTGACGCGCCTTCTGGGCTTTCACGAAATCACCGTCGAAACACTGGATGCTGACAATGACGAGGCGCTGGTTCGGACCTTGTTCAAGAAGGGGGTTCCGGCTGCCATGTACAAACATGTACAGCGTGCGGACTGGTGGGCGGCAGCAGCAGACCGTCCTCAGTTCCCCATGGATGAAATTACGGTCGACTCAAAGAAGGGCGATAAAAGAACATTGGCTGTCTCAGGTTGGGCGCAAGTGCGCTGGGCCAAGGAACCCGTGTTGATTCACCCGCTGACAGGTGATCAATTCGATCTGGGCCGTTCTGGCGGCTTGAGCGCAACGGCGATTGAGGCCGTCAAGGATCGCAGTTTCAACCATTTTTCGGAACTGCTGGTTCGTCTGGGCGGCGCGGCGGATACTCCGCTGGACTGGCGCAGGCTGTTGCTCGCTTTCTGGCGTTTCGGGCCGGAACTGGAGGTCTCGAGTGCCGATACTGAAGATAATGACAAACTCGGCAAGTTGTGGGAGGTTCTGCCTGCGGATACGCGTATTCCAGATCACAGCATCTGGGATCACCTTGACCTGACTTCCGCTTTTGCAGGTGCCTTTACAGCAGATCCTCAAGGCGAAGTTGCACTGTTGAGTTTATCCATCGGGCCGGTGCAGTCTTTTATCGCAGCCGCCCGTAGCACCTCCGATCTGTGGGCAGGGTCTCACTTGCTGTCGCGTCTCAGTTGGGAAGCCATGCGTCCTGTGTGCGAACAACTGGGGCCGGATGCCATTCTGTTCCCGCGTTTGCGCGGAATTCCCCAGGTGGATCTCTGGTTGCGCGATCACATGGGGTTGCCAGAAGACCTGTTTCAGCATTGCGACTGGAATCGGGGGAGCACGGATGCCAATCCTTTGTTCTCGGCGGCCTTGCCCAACCGTTTTGTAGCAGTGGTGCCGGCCAGTCAGGCCAGGGCGATTGCCGAATCCGTGGAGGTGGCTGTTCGCGAATACCTTGGGAGGCTGGGAGATGAAGTCGTCATTGAGCTATTGAGCGTTGCCGGTTATGACGGTGATCAGGAAAACCAGACAGTGCCGTTTGAGCAGATGCGGGAGCAGTTGCAGGGTTTCCCGGAAGTGCACTGGGCCGTCGTGCCCTTCTCGCTGATACGTTGTCGCGATGAACAGAAGCAAAGAGATTTGGACACGAGCCGGCTTTCAGCTGCCATGCGGCCATTCTTCAGCGGTGAAGGAGAGCCGGGGTTTTTGGATTCACCCGCATGGAAGATCTTGCAGAAAGATCTGGAAATCATGGGGGACCAGGGCGGGAAGTCCGTCTTTATGGCGCCCAATCCAGGCGTGCTGTATCCAGCGGTATTTGATCTGGCAGAACGTGTGCTGGCTGCCGCCAAATCCAGTCGTCCCTTTGTGCAAACTCGGCAAGAAGGCTGGCGCTGCTCTTTGACTGGTGAAAACGAATGGTTGACCACCGACCGCGAGCAGCTGCGCTGGAACCAGACATACCGGCAGAAGCAAGGGACACTCTGGACAGCAGTGGCCGAAAAGAAACCTTCATGGGCCAAAAAGGGGGAGCACCTGAGCGCTTTGCCAGCAATCAAGCGTTTATGGCCGACTTTGTTCAAGACCGAGGTCGGTAAGGCCATGGCTGAAAAGAACGATGGCAGTGTGAAACCGATTGATCGTTTCGTGGTGTCCACCCATACGATGGCGTTGGCGCATCAGCTTAATCAGTTCGTTGAACGAAAAGGTGAAATTCCTGAAGCCTTGGCACAACAGATCGCCGGTAAGCAGCGTGTCGCATTGCCTGCCGCCTTGGCAAGAAAACTGCGCGAAAAACAATACGAACAAATCGGGCTGATTGCCCGTATCCCCGGCTGGTTGGAAGATGTTCGTGAGCAGGGTAACGAGCAGGATTTCGAGCGTGCACAGCAGGAGCTGAAAGGATTGCTGGGCAACAAGGCAGAAACCTACTACGGCCTGATCATGATGGACGGCGACCGCATGGGCGCCATTCTGGCGGGTGATGAGGACACCGCGACCGCTATCAGTTATCAGCAGAGCTTTCACCCCAAGGTGCAGAAGGGTTTTACCGAGCGCGCAGCCCGCCAAGCGCAGATCAAGCAGTATGGTGAACAGAAGCGTGCCATTACACCTAATCGGCATTTGGCGATCTCTGGTGCTCTGAACGATTTTTCCCAGGTTGTCGTCAGGCATGTGGTGGAACATGAATATCTGGGGCGGTTGATCTACGCGGGGGGTGACGATGTGCTGGCCATGCTGCCAGTGGTTGACCTGCTTCCTTCCATGTTACGGCTACGTCATGCCTACTCTGGCACTGAGCCGGATGACGAAGAGCTGGATTGGGGGGAACTTAAAAAGCGTGGGAACCTGATCTGCAAAGGTGGGTATGCCTGGTTGGATGGACGCTTGATGCGCATGATGGGCAAGCATGCCACGGCTTCGTGTGGTGCTGTTATTGCTCACCATCAGGCGCCGCTTTCAGCCGTGTTGCGGGAACTGCGCAACGCCGAGCAGCGCGCCAAGAATGAAGGCGGGCGTGATGCTTTTTCACTCACTGTCATCAAGCGTTCCGGTGGTGCCTTGTTTCTGACGGAAAAATGGGGTGAGCCGGTTAATCTGCTGGCCGAACTGCGGGAATTCCTGATGCATGAAGGGGTGTCTCGCCGGGCGGTCTACCACACGCTTCAATGGCTGGACGAAAACGAATTGCCGGTGACTGCCTTCGAGAGTGGCCTGGCGCTGAGCCTGCTGACTTATCAATTGACCCGGCAGGCGGAGGATGCGGCCAAACCGCAGGCGCTTGCGCTGGCTGAGCGGCTGGTCAGGCTCGCTCGTGGGTGGTCGCAGAAAACACGCATCGCGAAGTTGCGGAATTTTCTTTCCGTGGCGGAATTTCTGGCTCGTGAAATTCGCACAGGAGACAAGGCATGAGCACCGTTGCATACCGCTTCATCGAACCACTGGATGTTTTGTTTCTGCGCGGCAACAGGGCGTTTGGCGACCCTGGTAGTTATGGTGAAAGCCTGATTCCGCCCTGGCCGTCGGTCGCCGCAGGCGCTATCCGTTCGCGGATGTTGGTGGATAGGCATATTGACGTAGATGCCTTCGCCAAAGGACACGTGACTGACGATGCCGAGCTGGGTACGCCGGAACAACCCGGCAGCTTTGTGGTGGCGGGTTTCTATCTGGCGCGCAGGGCGGCGGATGGCAACGTCGAAGTCCTGTTGCCGCCGCCAGCTGATCTGGTCGTCAGCCGCTCAGCGACAGGAGCTCTCGAACTCAGTGCCTTGACGCCGCAAACCCTTGACATGCCTTCCTCCTTTCCATTAGCCATGCCGCCGGTACTGGCTCAAGGAAGCAAGCGCGGAAAACCAGAAAGTGGCTACTGGCTGACTCAGCCTGGTTGGGCGCGCTGGCTGCGGGGTGAACTGCCAGCAGCGGAACAACTGGTGCATGCTTCGGAACTCTGGAGTTTCGATGCACGCATCGGCATCGGCCTTGATGGTGCTACGCGCAGTGTTGAAGAAGGTAAGTTGTTTTCCGCGCAGGCCGTGGTTATGCACAAGCAAGGTCATCGCCTTGGCCCTGACGCGGCAAGTGGCGCGCAGCGGGTCGTGGATTATGACGTCGGTTTTCTTTCCGTAGTGAGTGGCGCCACTCCTCCGGCCGAGGGGTTACTGCGTTTCGGTGGCGATGGTCGCGCCGCCGCGATTTCAGCAGTCGATATCGAATTGCCTCAGCCGGATTATCAAGCTATTGCCGATAGTGGGCGCTGTCGGCTGGTGCTGACCAGCCCGGGCCTATTTCCCATGGGTTGGCAGTTGCCAGGCACTGATGCCAACAAACGGGTAAGGCTGGCAGAGGGCGTTCGTGCCAGGGTGGTGTCTGCGGTGGTGGCGAGGGCGGAAAGTCTGTCTGGCTGGGATCTGGCAAAGAAACAGCCCAAGGTGCTGCAACGTGTGGTGCCTGCAGGCAGTGTTTACTGGTTGGACGAGCTGGAAGCCAGCCCGGAAGCGCTTCGCAAGCTTGTCGAAAACGGATTGTGGGGTGGGCACGGCGACAATAGCGCCGATGCTGATCATGCTGCCCGCCGGGCAGAGGGCTTCAACCGTTTGGCGCTTGCTGCATGGGCACGGGGCTGATACCGAATAAGACTGAGGAGAAATCTATGTTTCAGAAGCAAGCCGTTGTTTTTTTATACGCTGTGAGTCCCGTGCATATGGGGGCCGGGCAGGCAATTGATGTAATTGACAACCCCATTCAAAGGGAACGCCATACGGGTCACCCCAGTTTTGCTGGCTCCGGCATCAAAGGGGCTGTTCGTCACGGTTTCGAGGCTTTGGGTGGCGATAAGGCCAGTATTGACCGCCTGCTAGGGCCCGAATCGAACAGCGGCGATTTGCATGCCGGTGCAGTCAGCTTTGGTGATGCGCAGATCGTGGCCTTGCCTGTCAGAAGCCTCAAGGGCGGGTATGTCTACGTTACGTGTCCGCAGGCACTGGCAAGAGCGCAGCGTTTGCTGACGTTGAGCAGTGTGCCGACAGACTGGCCAGCCCTGGCTGTGGCGGAAGGCCATTGTCTGTTGCGCAACCCGGATCTGATGTCTCAGAACAAACTACACCTTGAGGCGTTTGAGTATGCAGTGAAAGTGTCGGAGCTGCTGGCTGCGTTGGCCGCAGACCTTGCAAGCAAGGTGTTGCCCGACACTCAGGAATATGACTTCTTCCGCAGCAAACTGGAAAATGATCTGGTGGTGCTGTCTGACACCGACTTCGCCTGGTTTTCCCGGCATGCCATGCTGGTGGAACCGCATGTCCGCATTGATCCCGAAACAGGTACGGCCAGTGATGGCGGCTTGTTCTATACCGAAAATCTGCCGCCGGAATCCATCATGGTGGCGCCGCTGATGGCTAGCCAGACCCGCACCGGCAAGGGTCGGGATCAGGAAATCCCTGCCGACGTCGTGTTGTCCCAAATCAAAACGCTGATTCATGCCCGCGTTTTGCAGATCGGTGGCGATGCCACCACAGGGCGTGGCTTGGTAGTGGCCAATGTGGTGGAGGGCTGATTATGTCTGGGACACTGGAACAATTGCGTGCGCAGAACGCCTGGGAAGCCTCGCAAAAATACGCTAAGGAACACCTCAATATTGCCAAGGGTCTGCCCGCGTTAATCATGAACAGCGGCCTGATGCAGGTGCTGGCCTTTGCCCATGCCAAGGGCAAGGAACATGAAGTGGTTGCCACCGATCTGCGCTGCTGGCTGAGCAGTCGCTTCAAGCATGTGTTGCGTGACTCTGATTTCGCCGATTTCATGCAACAACTCATGAGGGAAACCAGCCCGGCGGATTATCAGGCCATCAATGCTGAAGCCTTTGCATGGCTCAAATGGTTGCGGCAGATGGCTGCGGCCCGCATTCGGGAGAACTAACATGGCAATCGCCGCTGTCCCTTCCTATTTAGGTGAAGATTTCAGTACTGCATCACCGGGTCTGCGTTTTGGCATGTACCTTCAACTGTGGGGCGTAGATCAGAAAACCCAGGAATTATTGTGGGGGACTCACGATCTGAAGTATGAAGTGCGTGGTCAGTACCGGCAGGAACGTGTCCTCAAAGAAGAGAATAAGGCTTCTGCGCTGAAAGCTGCAGCAAAATTTACTGCCAGCGATAAGCAGCTCATGGAGCAACTGCTGCGGCGTCAGCAACAGGCGTTTGCCGCATCCGCCTATGCCAACGACTCGTTGGTTATCGAAGCGCAGGCAGTAGCGCCTTTCACGACGGGTCTTGGCAATGAACACCCGCTGGAAAATGGTTTTTCCTTTCTCAATCCTTATGGGCTGCCGTACTTGCCCGGCAGCGGCGTAAAAGGCGTGTTGCGTCAAGCGGCGCGGGAGCTGGTTTCTGGTGAGTGGGGAGCATCGCAAGGTTGGGATAGCGACCGCATTACTGCCTTGTTTGGTCTGGAAAGCAAGGATGGTGATAGCCAACATCGGCGTGGCGCACTGATTTTTTGGGACATCATTCCCCAGATCAAGGGCGACCACCTGAGCGTGGAGGTCATGACACCACATCAGAAGCACTATTACCAGGAAGGCGATAACCCGCATGATTCTGGCCAGCCTATTCCCCTTACTTTCCTGACTGTCCCGCCAGGCTCTGATTTCACCTTCCATGTGCAGTGTAATCGGGCGCTTCTGAAGGAATACCCAGATCTACTGGAAGACGACCAGTGGCATAGATTGCTGCCC
>JAAZDZ010000051.1 GCA_012512545.1 Alcaligenaceae bacterium
ATTCTCAGCGCCAACTACATCGCTGCCCGCCTGCGCGACCACTACCCGGTGTTGTATGCGGGCCCCAAGGGCTATGTGGCGCACGAATGCATTCTGGACATCCGGCCCATCAAGGATGCCTGCGGTATCAGCAACGAAGACATCGCCAAGCGGCTGGTCGATTTCGGTTTCCATGCCCCCACCATGAGCTTCCCCGTGCCAGGCACGTTGATGGTGGAACCC
Source organism: Alcaligenaceae bacterium (assembly GCA_012512545.1). Classification (GTDB taxonomy): domain Bacteria; phylum Pseudomonadota; class Gammaproteobacteria; order Burkholderiales; family Burkholderiaceae_B; genus Yanghanlia. Next base: position 223 of record JAAZDZ010000051.1, read on the forward strand.
ACGGAATCAGAAAGCATCGAAGAGCTCGATCGCTTCTGCGATGCCATGATTGCCATTCGCCAGGAGATCGCTGCCATTGAACGCGGCGAAAAGGACGCGGATGACAACGTGCTGCGCAATGCGCCGCACACGGCGCAGATGCTGCTGGTCGAAGACTGGCATCACGATTACAGCCGTGAAGCGGCCGCGTATCCGGTAGCCAGCCTGCGTTCGGGCAAATACTGGCCGCCTGTGGCGCGCGTGGATAACGCCTGGGGCGACCGCAACCTGGTATGCAGTTGCCCGCCGATGGAAGCCTATATGGAATCAGTCGAAGCCTGATTCCTGCAGCGCTGCAAGGGGTCTGTTCCTGTTTTCTTGAAAACGGGAACAGACCTTTTTTCATTTGCGGCGCAGGGTGACGTAGTCGTATTGCAGGCCGTTTTCTTCCGGCTGAGGAAGCCGTTCGATTTCTTCCCAGTCCTGCGCAGAGAGTTCCGGGAACCAGGTGTCGCCTTCAATGTCGGCGTGGATTTCTGTGGCGATGATTTCACCCACGGCTGGAAGGGCTTCGCGAAACAGCTGCTCACCCCCAATGATGCAGGCGCGCGGCGCATCTGCGCAGGCGCGCAGGGCGTCTTCCAGGCTGGTGCAAAGCGTGGCGCCTTCGGCCTGATAGGCGGGGTTGCGGCTGATGACTACATTCAGGCGGCCTGGCAAGGGCCTTCCCAGGGATTCCCAGGTCTTGCGGCCCATGATGATGGGGCAGCCCATAGTGACGCGCTTGAAGTGGGCCAGATCGCCTGGCAGACGCCAGGGCAGATCGTTGTCGCGGCCGATCACGCGGTTGCGCGAATAGGCGACGACAATTTGTAAGAGGGGTTGGGCGGCCATGGCTGGGCGATTCCTGTTTTCGATGGGTGTCAGACGGCGACTGGCGCCTTGATGTGCGGGTGGTGCTGATAGTCGAGAATCTCGAAATCTTCGAAGTCGTAGTCGAACAGGGTGGGGGGGCGCCGCTTGATATTCAGGCGCGGGTAGGGGTAGGGCTGGCGCGAAAGCTGCAGTTCCACCTGTTCGAAATGGTTGCTGTAAAGGTGGCAGTCGCCGCCTGTCCAGATGAAGTCGCCGACTTCGAGATCGCATTGCTGGGCCACCATGTGGGTCAGCAGGGCATAGCTGGCGATATTGAAAGGTACGCCCAGGAAGATATCTGCACTGCGCTGATACAGCTGGCACGACAGGCGGCCATTGGCCACATAGAACTGGAACAGGGCATGGCAGGGGGGCAGCGCCATATTGGAGATTTCGCCGACATTCCAGGCGGAAACGATCAGGCGGCGCGAATCGGGGTTGGTGCGGATCTGCTCGACCACGTCGCTGATCTGGTCGATCACGCCGCCGTCGGGGGTGGGCCAGGAGCGCCACTGCGCACCGTAGACG
>JAAZDZ010000052.1 GCA_012512545.1 Alcaligenaceae bacterium
CCTTGTCCACCAGTTCGCTGGCTTCTCGGCGGTGTTTGGCGATTTCGGTGAGAGGCAGCGGGTCGATCACCAGTTCGCCGAAGCTGGCCACCACAGGATCAAGCTCGACCCCGGCTTTCACCGGATATTCGTAGTTGGCCTTGGCATACATGCTCTGGGCTTTGTCGGACACCAGGTATTCCAGCAGCTGCACGGCCTGTTTCTGATTGGGCGCATGCTTGGCCACAGCGGCGCCGGAGATGTTCACGTGCGTGCCGCGGCTGTCTTCGTTGGCAAAAGTAGGGCGTACAACCTTGATGGCTTCGCCCCATTTATGAGCATCGGAGCCCGGTTCGGCGTTTTTCATGCGCCCTACGTAGTAGGCGTTGGCAATGCCGATATCGCAAATGCCGCCCAGAATGTCGCGCGCCACGTCGCGGTCGCCGCCCGCAGCCTTGCGGCCAAGATTGTTCTTGACATTGCGCAGCCAGTCTTCGGTGGCTTCCAGCCCGTTGTGCGCAATCATGGCCGCAATCAGCGCGGTGTTATACGGGTGCTGTCCGGAGCGGATGCAGACTTTGCCTTTCCAGCGCGGGTCGGCAAAGGCTTCATAGGTAATGGCGCCGACATCGAGTTCGGTGGCGACGTAGGCGACGCGGTCGCGCAGCGACAGGGTGTACCAATGGTTGTCGGGCCCCCGCAGGTTTTCGGGGATGGCGTCGCGCAGCACGCTGGAATCGATTGCTTGGGTGACGCCGGCCTCGACGAGATCCAGCAGATTGCCGATATCGACTGTCATCAGCACATCAGCGGGCGACTTATCGCCTTCGGCCTTGACGCGCTCAATCAGGCCGTCTTTCACGAAAACCGTGGTGACCTGCACACCAGTATCTTTGGTGAATTCGTCAAGCAAGGGCTGAATCAGCCTGGGTTCGCGCGTAGTGTAGAGGCTGACTTCCTGTGCGGATGCGCTGAAAGCCATACCGGATAACAATACAGCGCCCGCCAAAAAGGCGGTTTGGAACAAGGGGCGTCGTCCTGGCTGATGGGGCATGGATGTCTCCGTGTTGAAAGATGCGGCAGCTTGGCTGAGCGCAGTGCAGAGGATAGGCAGTTGAATTATAGAATAATAATGATTCTCAAGTAGAATGTGGGTGCTTATCCTCCAGGGCCCTGTAAGTTTTTGCATCTTCTTTGATTCTTCTTAAGAAACCCCGTGCCCGGGCTCCCCAGAAGAGAGCCCGTGGCTTATGATCTCGCGACACGGCCCATCTTTTATCGACACAGGCTTCATGGCAGCTTTCAACACTGAAAAAGTTCTCAGCGTGCATCATTGGAATGACACGCTTTTCTCATTCACGACCACGCGCGATACCTCGCTGCGCTTCACCAATGGCCATTTCGTGATGCTCGGCCTTCAGGTCGAAGGCAAGCCTTTGATGCGCGCCTACAGCATTGCCAGTGCCAACTACGAAGAGCATCTGGAATTTCTCAGCATCAAAGTGCCTGATGGCCCGCTGACATCGCGGCTGCAGCACCTGGAAGTCGGCGACAGCGTTCTGGTCAGCCGCAAGCCGGTGGGCACTCTCATCGTCGATGACCTTCTGCCCGGCAAGAATCTTTACCTGTTTGCCACAGGCACGGGCCTGGCTCCCTTCATGAGCATCATCAAAGACCCGGAAGTCTACGAACGCTTCGAGAAGGTCGTTCTGCTGCACGGCGTGCGCTACAAGAGCGAACTGGCCTATCACGACTACATCGCCAACGAACTGCCCAACAATGAATACTTTGGCGAATTCGTGCGTGACAAGCTCATTTACTACCCCACAGTCACGCGCGAGCCCTTCCGCAACGAAGGGCGCATCACGCAGCTGGTGGAAACCGGCAAACTGTTTGAAGACATCGGTCTGCCACCGCTCGATCCCAAAAACGATCGCGGCATGATCTGCGGCAGTCCGGCCATGCTGGCCGACATTTCCGACATGCTCGATAAGCGGGGTTTCAAAGTTTCCGCCGGGGTGGGGCAGCCGGGCGACTACGTCATCGAACGGGCTTTTGTCGAAAAGTAAATCTCCCACTTGTTGATTCTGGCTATAGACGCGTACACTCCGATAGAAGTCATCAACAACTCGGAGAGTACTCATCATGGCAAAGGAAATCATTCACACCGATGCGGCGCCTGCAGCAGTTGGTCCTTATTCGCAGGCTGTCGCGGCGGGTCCGGGGCGCACGATCTACCTGTCGGGCCAGATCGGCTTTGAAC
>JAAZDZ010000053.1 GCA_012512545.1 Alcaligenaceae bacterium
CCTGTGTTGCTGGCCCTGATCGGCGCTGCGGTCAGCGTGCGTTTCGTGAACCGGCCACTCGCCCAGCTGGCGAAAGTGTCGCAGCAGCTGGCGCGCGGTGAAACCCCTTCACCCCTGCCCGAAAAAGGGCCTGCCGAAATCCGCGACATGAATATCGCCTTCAACCGCATGGCGCGCGACATCCGCCAGACTGAAGCCGACCGCGAAATCATGCTGGCCGGGATCTCCCACGATTTGCGCACGCCCCTGGCCCGCATGCGGCTGGAAATCGAAATGAGCAATGTGGGCGACGAAACCCGCGCAGCCATCGACGAAGACCTGGCCCAGATTGATCATAGTATTGATCAGCTTATGGAATACGCCCGCCCCGCCGGCCAGGTGCCGGAACAAGGCATTGATGTGTCGTCAGTGCTGCGGGAAGTCTACGATCGGGAGCGCAGCCACACGGAATCCCTGGGCAGCAAGCTGGAAGCCCATATCGAATCCAATCTGTTCGCCTGCATCAATGCCCACGATCTCAAACGCATTGTCGGCAACCTGATCGAAAACGCCCGGCGCTATGGCCGCACCCCCGAAGATGATCGCGCGCATATCGAGCTGGTGGCCGAGCAGCGCGGCGCCATTATTTCCATCGAAGTGCGCGACCGGGGCCGGGGCATTGCCGCCAATGAAATCCAGCGCCTGCTGCGCCCTTTTTCGCGGGGGGAATCCGCCCGCACCGGCGTCAGCGGCGCGGGCCTGGGGCTGTCCATCGTAGAGCGCCTGCTGGGCCATGTGGGCGGTCAGCTTGAGCTCATTTCGCAACCGCCGGGCGGGCTGGTGGCGCGCATTGAAATTCCCAAGTACCGCCCCCGCAGCTACCCGCTTGAAACCCACGACTGAAGCTGCGCCAGCGGCACGCCCGACCTGATATAAGCCTGCTTGCACACAAGCCGGGATTCTTCCCCTAGAATGCGTGAATGAAACCCTGAAAAAGGCCATATCAGCAAGGAGCACCGATGAAAACACTAGGTGACAAACTCGAATCATTCCGTGTCACAGGGGTGAAGCCCGGCTTCAACGAACACGAGGAAAACGGGGTTTCAGCTTTCGAAGACATCACCGAAAGCTCTTTTCCCGGGAAATGGAAAATCATCTATTTCTACCCCAAGGATTTCACCTTCGTATGCCCAACGGAAATCGTCGGCTTCAACAACCTTGTAGGTGAGTTTTCGCAGCGTGACGCCGTTCTGATGGGCGGGTCGGTCGATAACGAATTCGTGAAGCTGGCCTGGCGGCGCCACCAGTCCGAACTCGACAAACTCGGCCATTACCAGTTCAGCGACATGACCGGCTCGCTGGTCGATCAGCTGGGAATACGCCACCGCACCGAAGGCGTTGCGCTGCGGGCCACTTTCATCGTCGACCCGGACAACGTCATTCAGCATGTATCGGTGAACCACATGAATGTCGGGCGCAACCCGGAAGAAATCCTGAGAGTGCTCGATGCTCTGCAGACCGAAGAACTCTGCCCTTGCAACCGCCGCATAGGCGGCGATACTTTGTAGGTACTCTCGCCTATCCGGTTGCAAGCAGCACTGCCACGGTTGCGGCAATGCCTTCCTTGCGGCCCAGATACCCCAGGCTTTCGTTGGTTTTGGCCTTGACGTTCACGCAGTCGGCCCCAATGTTCAGGTCGGCGGCGATATTGGTGACCATGGCGGCGGCGTGCGGGCCGATTTTCGGAGCCTGGGCATGCACGGTGGCATCCACATTCACCACTTTCCACCCGGCCTGCGCCACCTTTTCCATGGCGGCCCGCAACAGCACCCGGCTATCGACACCCGCATAACGGGGGTCGGTATCGGGAAAATGGCGGCCAATATCGCCCAGCGCCGCCGCTCCCAGAATGGCATCCGTTACCGCGTGCAGCAGCACATCGGCATCAGAATGGCCAAGCAAGCCATGCGTGTGCGGGATATTCACGCCCCCGATGATGAGATCACGCCCTTCAACCAGTGCGTGGACATCAAACCCCTGCCCGACTCTCAGCTTCACATTCAACTCCAATCAGATAATTCGTATATTGCCCGGTTACGGGCAGGAACTGCACTACCGGCCAGTCGCCGGCACCAGCAAATTTTCCATCATCTCAAAGTGTTCCGGCCAGGTGACCTTGAAGTTCCGCATGGAGCCCGGCACCAGCAGGGGCTGATAACCGGCCAGTTCCATGGCCGAGGCTTCGTCCGTCACCCGTTCATCGGCCTGGGCAACCTCCAGCGCGCCCTGCAGCAAGCCTGCGGGAAACATCTGCGGTGTCTGGGCCAGCCACAGCGCGGCACGGCTGACGGACGCCTGTACGCGCGGCGCCTGGCCCGGCGGCACCACCGCCTGCCCGCGCTTGACGGTATCGGCCACCGGCTCGGCCAGCAAGCCCCCTTCGCCATGCCGCAGGCAGGCGTCAATCAGGCGGGCCAGGGCATCGGCGGGCAAGCCAGGGGGCCGCATCGTGCACCAGCACCCAGTCGTCCGCAGCCAGGGCGGCGTCGCGCAACGCACCCAGCACAGTTGCGGCGCGTGTCGGCCCGCCGCAGGGACGCCAGACCGTTCGCGGCAGACCTTGCAGGGTAGCAGCCGCCCGCAGGTCGTCGGGCGCGACAGCGACTCTCAGCTGAGTGATGCGGGCATCGGCCAGCAAAGCGCGCGCAGACCAGCGCAGCATGGGCTCGCCACGCAGCGGCCGATACTGTTTCGGGTAGGCCGTACCTGCCCGCAAACCGACTCCGCCCGCAGGCATGATGGCGATAATTCGAGGTAGATGAGAACTCATGGCCCAGTCATTTTATAATGTCCTGCTTCATGGCCCCTGTTTCTCTCTCCGTGCCCCCACTTTCCTCCAACACCCAGACCCTGGCAGCGCTGCGCCCCGGGCAACGACACCTCCAACCTCTTCCTCCTGGCTCCGGCGACGGCTTCCTGCTGGCCGACCTGGCCCGCAGCGCAGGCCGCAGCCTTGTCGTGCTGTGTTCCGAGCCTCTGGCCGCTCAGCGCCTCACAGAAGAAATCCCGCTATTTGCTCCCGAGCTGAAGGTGCGTCAGCTGCCCGACTGGGAAACCCTGCCCTACGACGGCTTTTCGCCGCACCAGGATCTGGTTTCCGAGCGCCTGCGCACTTTGCACGCGCTCAGTCAGGAAGGCGTGGATGTGCTGCTGGTGCCCGTCACCACAGCGCTCTACCGGCTGGCTCCGCCGGAATTCCTGGCTGCGTATACATTTTCCTTCCGCCAGGGCGAAGCCCTGAACGAAGAAGCGCTGCGCCAGCAATTGACGCTGGCCAACTACAGCCATGTCACGCAAGTCACAGCGCCGGGGGAGTTCAGCATACGCGGCGGCCTGATCGACCTTTTCCCCATGGGTTCGGCGCTGCCCTACCGCATCGACCTGTTCGACAACGAAATCGAGACCTTGCGCACCTTCGATCCGGAAAGCCAGCGTTCGGTTGATCCGGTGGACAGCATCCGCCTGCTGCCGGCACGGGAATTCCCCTTCGACAACAAAAGCCGCAGCGATTTTCGCAACCG
>JAAZDZ010000054.1 GCA_012512545.1 Alcaligenaceae bacterium
GGTCTACCCGGTTGCCGTTCAGGCTGACGTTCCAATGCAGATGAGGGCCGGTCGCGCGGCCCGTCGCCCCCACCCGCCCCAGCACATCGCCGCGTTTGAGCGCCTGCCCTTTGTGCACCAGAATCTCGTCCAGGTGGCAATACATGGTGATGAAACCCTGGCCATGGTCTACGAACACCGTGCGGCCATTGAAGAAGTAATCGCCCACAATCGTGACCACGCCGTTAGCAGGGGCCTGCACTGGCGTGCCTTGAGGCACGGCGAAATCCAGGCCCGAATGGGGATTGCGTTCTTCGCCATTGAAAAAACGGCGCAACCCGAAGGGGCTGGAAGTCCGCCCTTTCACCGGCGCTTCCAGCAGCACATTGCTGGGGCCTGCTACCCGGAAATTCTCATAAGCGGCCATTTGTTCGGCATATTCGCGCTCATAGCGTTTGAGCTGTTCCGGGCCGGGAGAGACATGGGCCTGATTCCTCAGCTTGATATGCTGGCTGGCGTATTCCTTCTGGCTCACCTCGAAACTCAGCTGGCGCACGTCGGCGCCGTCTTTCACCTGCGCCTCATGCCGCCCCGGCCGGGCTTTCAGATCAATGCCGACAACGGCAGCCCAGCCACCGTCGCTATCCTTGACCACCATGACCTGCGCGCCCTGGTAATGCACGACAGGCGCGCGATCGCCCGCCCCCAACGGCAATACGGCAACGCCGCCCGGCACCGGCTGATGCAGGGAGCGCGCAATATAGCCCGCCCCTTGCGCTGCAACCGGACCGGCCGCCGCGACCAGGGCCAGCAGGCCGCCACACACACTGCTTCTGAATGAAAATCCTGACATATTCCCTTTCCTGACTTCACTGATGGGAAAGTTTACCTTTCTTCAACCGGGTTTCCACTGCTCATGGATTTCCCTGAAACCTGTCAATCAGGCATTGATTGTGCCGCCCACCTCTCTACAATCAGTTTCGAGACATCGTTCCGTATAAGAAGTGCACATAAAAGGACTCCATCAATGAAACAGATTTTCATGTTGTCGGCCTGCGCGGCTGCCCTGACGTTCTCTGCGCCTGCACTGGCCGCCCCCGCCAAATGGGATCTCCCCAGCGCCTACCCGGCATCCAACCTGCACACAGAAAACCTCCAGCAGTTCGTAAACGACGTCAAGGAATTCTCCAACGGCGAGTTCGACATTACCCTGCACATCAACGCATCGCTTTTCAAAGCGCCAGAAATCAAGCGCGCCGTGCAATCGAACCAGGCTCAGGCAGGCGAAATCCTGCTGACCAACTTCGCCAACGAAGACCCCATCTACGCCCTGGACGGCCTGCCCTTTCTGGCCACCGGCTACGATGCGGCCTGGAAGCTTTACCAGGCGCAGAAACCGGTGCTCAGCAAAAAGCTCGAATCCCAGGGCATGATGCTGCTGTTCAGCGTAGCGTGGCCGCCGCAGGGCATTTACGCCAATAACGAAATCAATACGGTGGACGACCTCAAAGGTCTGAAATGGCGCGCCTACAGCCCTGTCACCGCCCGCATCGCCGATCTGGTCGGCGCCCAGCCTGTCACCATTCAGCAGGCGGAACTGGCCCAGGCCATGGCCACCGGCGTCGTCAACGCCTTCATGACATCCGGCTCCACTGGCTGGGACACCAAAGTGTACGAATACATGAAGCGCTTCTACGATACCCAGGCATGGCTGCCCAAGAATGCCATTCTGGTGAATAAGCGCGCATTCGATGCACTCGACCAGGCCAACAAGGACGCCCTGCTCAAAGCCGCTGAAGTCGCCGAAAAGCGGGGTTGGGAACTGTCTCGCGAGAAAACACAGTGGTATCTGGACAGCCTGGGGAAAAACGGCATGGAAATCGTTACGCCTTCGGCTGAGCTGATGGACGGCTTGAACAAAGTGGGTGAAACCATGCTGGACGAATGGCTGAAAAGCGCAGGCGCCGACGGCCAGCAAATCATTGATACCTACCGGGCGCAGTAAGCATGCGCAAATGGCTTGATGGTCTGTACATGGCGGCGGGGGTGCTCGCCGCCCTTGCCATGATTGGCGTGCTGGTCTGCATCGCGGGAGCCATTGCGGTGCGCCAGCTCTCCATGCATGTTCCAGGGCTGGATTCCTACGCCGGTTATTGCATGGCCGCAGCCGGTTTCCTGGCCCTGGCCCACACCCTGAAAAAAGGCGAGCATATCCGCGTCACGCTGCTGCTGGCCTCGCTGCCCGAACGAGGCCGCGAGCGGCTGGATCTCTTTGCCTTCATCATCGGCGCCATCATTGCCGCCAACCTGGCATGGTTCAGCTGCAAGCTGGCGCTTGATTCCTACGCTTTCAACGATATCTCCACCGGCGAAGATGCCACTCCGCTCTGGATTCCCCAGCTCACCATGGCGGCCGGCACTGTCATCTTCTTTATTGCCATGCTGGACGAAGCCGTCTGCCGCCTGCTGGGCAAGGCTACCTGCGACACTCAGGAAACCACACTGCATGAATGAAATCTTTGTCATCGTCATGCTGGTGGTTTCCATCATCGGCTTTCTGGCCTGTGGCGTATGGGTGGGTCTTACGCTGGCGGGTGCCGCCTGGCTGGGCATGGAAGTCTTCTCTGCCCGCTCAGCGGGCGACGCCATGGCCATCAGCATCTGGGGCGCGGCATCAAGCTGGACGCTCACCGCCCTGCCCCTGTTCTTATGGATGGGGGAAATCCTGTTCCGCACCCGGCTGTCGCAAGACCTCTTCAATGGCCTGGCTCCCTGGCTGAACCGCATTCCTGGCCGCCTGCTGCATGCCAATGTGATCGGCTGTGCGATTTTTGCGGCGGTGTCCGGCTCATCGGCCGCGACGGTGGCCACCATTGGCAAAATGACCATTCCCGAACTTGGGCGCCGGGGCTACCCGCAAGACAAAGTACTGGGCACGCTGGCGGGCGCCGGCACGCTGGGGCTGATGATTCCGCCTTCCATCATCATGATTGTCTATGGTGTGGCCGCCGATGTTTCAATCTCGCGGCTGTTCATCGCCGGGGTATTTCCGGGCCTGATGCTGGCCGTGCTGTTCATGGGCTATATCGCGGTCTGGGCCATTATGAATCCCACAGAGGTTCCCGCCTCCGACGAGCACATGCCCTTCATGGAAAGAATCCAGGCATCGCGCAGCCTGATTCCTGTGGTGCTGCTGATCGGCGCCGTGCTGGGTGCCATCTACACTGGTCTTGCCACGGCTACCGAGGCGGCGGCCATCGGCGTAATCGGCGCCCTGGTGCTTTCTCTGCTGCAAGGCTCGCTCACCTGGAGCTCTTTTACCGAATCGCTGATGGGCGCGACCCGCCTGTATTGCATGATTGCGCTCATTCTGACGGGCGCGCAATTCCTTACGTTATCCATGGGCTATATCGGCCTGCCGCGCGCGCTGGCTGAATGGATCGGCTCGCTGGGGCTGTCGCAGTTCGGCCTCATTCTCGCGCTGATGGTGTTTTTCATCATTCTGGGCTGCCTGCTCGACGGCATTTCTATTGTGGTGCTGACCATGGGCGTGCTGCTGCCCACGGTGCAGGCGGCGGGCATTGATCTCATCTGGTTCGGTATTTTCCTGGTGCTGGTCATCGAGATGGCGCAGATCACCCCGCCAGTGGGCTTCAACCTGTTTGTGCTGTCGGGCATGACCAAAAAAGAACTGCCTTATCTGGCCCGGGTGTCCATGCCCATGTTCTTCCTGATGTTTGCAGCCACCCTGTTGCTGTATTTCATTCCCGAACTTGCAACCTGGCTGCCCGCGCAGATGCGTATCCGCGGCATGTAGCCCGGCCCCGGCTTTACCCCGCAGCCCGCTGGTGGGCGCTGCGGTTCAGCGGGTGGCAGGCAGCGCTTCCACCAGCCTGCCGCCTGCCAGGCGCAATTCCCGCTGGCAGCGCGCGGCCAGCTGCGGATCGTGCGTCACCAGCACCAGCGACGTGCCGTGTTCCTGATGCAGGCCGAACATCAGATCGGTTACCATGCGGCCGTTTTGCTCGTCCAGGCTGCCAGTGGGCTCATCCGCAAACAGAATGGACGGCTTCTGCACAAAAGCCCGGGCCAGCGAAACACGCTGCTGTTCGCCGCCAGACAGTGTCCGGGGGTAGTGGTTCAGGCGGTCTTTCAGCCCCACCCTGTCAAGCATGGCGCGGGCAGCTTCCTGAGCGGGCTCGCCTCTCAGTTCCAGCGGCAGCATGACGTTTTCCAGGGCCGTAAGATTAGGCAGAAGATGAAATGCCTGAAACACAAACCCCACATAGCGGGCCCTGAGCTGGGCGCGGGCCTCTTCATCCAGCGCGAACAGATCGTGCCCCAGCAGCCTGACCGAGCCGGAAGTCGGCACATCCAGCCCCGCCATCAAGCCCAGCAATGTACTTTTTCCAGAACCTGAACTGCCGGTGATGGCTACGGCCTCGCCGCTTTCCACCGTGAAACTGATCATGCTTAAAATGTCCAGAACGCCGGAACTGTCGGCGACTTGCTGGCGAAGGTTGAGCACTTCAATACTGGGAGCGGATTGCATGCGTTGGGGAAAGTCGATAGCTTTGTTGTTGGGGTTTGCGCTGCTGCTGGGCGGGCGCGCCGGGCATGCCGCGCACGACGGGCCGGGGCCTGGTCAGAGCGCTGCTGTGGTGCGCATTCTGGTGCTGGGCGACAGCCTGTCAGCCGAGTATGGCCTGCCCCGGGGCAGCGGCTGGGTCGCCCTGATGACTCAACGCCTGGCGCAACGCGAACAAGCATACCAGATACGAAACGCCAGCATCAGCGGCGACACCACAATCAGCGGCCTGCAGCGCCTGCCGGCCATTCTGCAGGAATTCGATGCCGACATCATGGTGCTGCAACTGGGCGCCAACGATGGCCTGCGCGGCCTTCCCGTGCCCGATATGAAGAACAATCTTCAAAAAATGGTGGAGCTGGGCCAGAATCACGGCGCCAGAGTGCTGCTGGTCGGCCAGCATATTCCGCCCAATTATGGGCAGCGCTACACGCAAAGCTTCCATAACGTCTATGCCGAGCTGGCCGGACAGACCGGCAGCGCGCTGGTGCCCTTCATGCTGGAAGGCATCGCCACCGATGCTGCGCTGTTCCAGGCGGATGGCCTGCACCCCACAGAACAGGCCCAGCCGCATATTGCGGACACCATCTGGGAATATCTGGAACCCATGCTGCCAGACGCCCCGCAGCACGCCCCGTAAAAAAACCTTCGGCAGAATTGAAAAACGCTCCCGCCGCAACAGTGTGCGACGGGAGCGTTTTTTTTTGTGCTGCCGGAATCAGCCTTCTTCGCCTGCCAGCACGGCTTCCGCATCGGAAGTTCGACTGACGCCCAGACGATGGCGCATCTGCTGCAGCACGGCGCCTTCTTCCGCCATGCCCCAGGTGCGGGACAGTTCCATTGCCAGGCCGGCGGCCAATTGTTCGTTGGTTTCGCCTGCGCCTGCCTGAACGGCCTCGACCCGTGCCACGGCATAGCCTTGCGGCCCTTCCACGCCCACATAGGCGGGCAATGCCTGTGGATCGGCCGTAAACACGGCGTCCAGCACCGCTTTGGCCAGACCCTGGTCGTCGATGCGGCTGACGGTCATGGCATCGCCAAAGCCTTCTGCGAGACCGGCATCCGTGGCCGCCTCGCGCAGCGCGGCAAGCGCCTGTTCGCCGGCCTGCCGGGCGGCTTCACGGGCCCGCTCGGCTGTCAGCGCGGTTTCGACCCGCCCTTTCACCTGTTCGAGCGGCGGCACATGGGCGGGCTCGAAGGCGGCGACGCGCACTACCACCAGCGTATCGGGCGAGATTTCGATCACGCCCGAATTGGCTTTTTCCTGCAGCAGCGCCGCCGAAAACAGTGTGCCGCGAACGCGCGGATCTTCAAAGATGGCGGCATCCGCGCTGGCTGCGGCAGCCTGGTTGCCGACTACGTCAGTATCCAGCAGACCGTTGCGTGTAACGCCGGTTACCGTGCGCGGCTCCAGACCGAGTTCCTGGGCCGCGGGCTCCAGGCTGTTGGGGTTGTCGTAAACCAGATCGGTCAGGCGCATGGCCAGGTCGGCAAAACGTTCGGAGGCCAGTTGGCGGCGCACTTCGGTTTCCACCTGTTCGCGGGCTTCCTGGAAGGATTCTCCCCTTTCAGCCTCGGCCTGATTGACCAGAAACACATGGAAGCCATCAGGGCCTTCCACCACATCGGAAATGCCGCCTTCCGGCAAGGCGAATACGGCCTGTTCGAGCGCGGGCGGCCAGCTGCCCGGCCTGACCCAGCCCAATTGGCCGCCATCGCGGGCCGAGCCGACGTCCTGGGATTCTTCACGAGCGACATCGGCGAAACTGCCCGGTCCGGCTTTCACGCGCTGGGCGATGGATTCCGCTTTTTCGCGGGCGGCGGCTCGGTCTTCCTGAGAAGCACCAGGCGCGACGCTGAGCTGGATATGGCTGACGTTGACACGCGGCGGCGTGACGTAGCGGGCCTTGTTCTGCTCGTAATACGCCTGCAGATCGCTTTCAGCGACCTCTCCGACCGCCTGGACGGCGACTTCTTCATCCAGTAGCAGGTATTGCACCGCAACCTGGTCGGCCACTGTCAGGCTTTCCCTGTTGGCCTCGTACCATGCCTGGATGTCGGCCTCGGCAACCGTGATTTCCTCCAGCTGGGCGGATACCGGAAAGGTCTGCAGGCGCACAGTGCGCTCTTCGGTCAGGGCTGCGACAATTCCTTGCACCACAGGTTCCGGCACCACAGCACTGCCCCGGACAGGGCCCAGTACGCGCTGCAGGGCAAGTTCGCCACGCTGGCCCTGCTCGAAATCGCGGGCGCTCAGGCCGGAAGCGGCCAGCAGCTGGTTATAGCGTTCGGCGGAGAAATGACCGTTTTCCTGAAAGTCGGGCATTTGGGCGATTTCGTTGCGCAGGGCCCCATCCGACACGCTGAAGCGCTCTTCGGTGGCAATATCCACCAGCACATGCCTGTCAACCAGAGACTCAAGCAGCATTTCACGGGCAGGCCGGGTGTTCAGGACTTCCGGGTCGAAGCGCCCCATCGAACTGCGCTGCAGCTGTTCAAGCTGATTGCGCCGCGCCATCTCAAATTCCTGCAAGGTCACAGCGGAATCACCCACCTTGACCAGATCCTTGTCGCCCGATACGTAGTTGGTATACCCGCTAAAACCGATCAATACGAACGATGGAAGGACGAGTACCAGCAATATGAACATCATGAACCGCTGGTTCGTGCGTATAAAATCGAACATTCATCACCTGGATTCAGTTGCGAAACCCGAGGGCTCCGGAAAAACATGTTGAAAACCCCCAAGGCCCGCCGACCCCGGATTTTCACTTTGCGGAAGTTTACCACCAGCGACAAGGACATCCTGTCCGATTGATCACAGACAGGCATTCTTGCATTCCAATCCTTGCTGAAGGATAAAATGCCACTCTTGTCGCCGCGCTGGCGACCACCGCCCGGAGCCTCTTGCATGCCCCATTCTTTTCAGGTCTGGCCCTACCCGCAATGGGTCGCCCATCGCGGCGCAGGCCGGGCCGCCCCCGAAAACACCCTGGCCGCGTTTCGCCTGGGCAGCGCGCGCGGTTTTCGCATGATGGAATACGACGTCAAGCTGACCGCGGACGATGTGCCCGTTCTGCTGCACGACGACACGCTGGAACGCACCTCCAGCGGCCGGGGACGGGCGGCGGACTTCCGCTATGCCGAACTGGCCCGCCACGATTTCGGCGCCTGGCATTCGCCTGCGTATGCGGGCGAACCCATTGCTACGCTCTATGGCATTGCCGCTTACACGCGTGCCAACGGCATTCACAGCAATATAGAGATCAAACCCACCACCGGCATGGAAACCCATACAGGCGAACGCATTGCCCTGCTGGCCCGGCAGCTGTGGGAAGGCGCTGAATTACCCCCCCTGCTGTCGTCATTTTCGGAAACCGCCCTGGCAGCGGCCCGTGATGCCGCACCCGAACTGCCCCGCGCCCTGCTGTTTGAAGAGGCGCTTCCGGCCGACTGGCGCGAACGCGCGGCCTGGCTGCAGTGTTCGGGGCTCAACCTGAACCACCGCCATGTCACGCGCGATATCGTCCGGCAGGTGGGCGACGCGGGCCTGAGCCTGGCGATCTGGACAGTAAACGACCCTGCACGCGCGCTTGAGCTTCTCGAATGGGGCTGCAACGCAATCATCACCGACGAAGTCGAGACCATGGCCCCAGGCCAACTCTGAAAGAGACACCCCTTGTTCAGCTACCGACACGCCTTTCACGTCGGCAATCATGCCGACGTACTCAAGCACGCCATTCTGGTTCATGTGCTGGATCACTTCAATCGTAAAGACAACCCGTATTGGATCATCGACACGCATGCAGGCGCAGGCATTTACGACCTGCAAGGCGCATGGGCTTCTGGCCGGCCTTCAGAACGCCACGCCACGCGGCCAGCACAGACGCGGGGGCCGCGCCCCGCCCGGCCAGAGGCAGAGCCCGCAAGGGAAAGAAGAGCCGAATACCTGGATGGCGTGGCGCGACTGAAAGGGGCGGCCCATGCCCCCGCGCTGATCATGCGTTACCTGGAGGCGTTGCAAGCCTTCAATTCGCCAGGCGAATTGCGCTACTACCCCGGCTCGCCCTGGCTGGCGCTGGAAGCCATGCGGGACCGCGACCGGCTGCGGCTGTTTGAGCTGCACCCCAGCGAAGTTGACGTACTGGCGCAGAATCTTTCGCACCATGCGCGGGGCCGCTCGCGCCAGGTGGCCCTGACGCAGGCGGATGGTTTTGAAGGCGTCAAGGCGCTGCTGCCGCCGCCGACCCGGCGCGGCATGGTGCTGATCGACCCTTCCTACGAGAGCAAGCAGGATTACAGGCATACCCTGACCGCCGTTCAGGAAGGGCTGAAGCGTTTTGCCACTGGCAGCTTTGTTGTCTGGTATCCCTTGGTGCAGCGGCGTGAAGTCCAGAATCTGACCCGCGCCCTGGAACGCCTGGATACGGTATGGGTGCATGCGGCGCTGCAGGTCAGGCGCCCTGCTTCAGAAGGCTTTGGCCTGCATGGCAGCGGCATGTTTGTGGTGAACCCGCCCTGGACACTGCACGACAGCCTGGCCCAGGCCCTGCCCTGGCTGGCAAAAACCCTGGGACAGGATCAGGGAGCCAGCCATACCCTGACTCGCAGCGCCCGCAGCTGATGGGTTCTCAGGGAAGGCAGCGCATTACGTTTTTTTCACTTACAGAAAGCTTTCGCCTTCGCGCAGGTAGCGCCACTTTCCCTGGGGCAGATCGCCCAGCACGATGCGCCCCATGCGCACGCGCTTGAGCCCCACCACCTTCAGGCCGACTTGTTCGCACATGCGGCGGATTTGCCGTTTCTTGCCTTCGCGCAGCATGAAACGAAGCTGATCTTCGTTCTGCCATTCGACATGCGCGCGCTTCAGCGGCGCGCCATCCAGCGACAGGCCAAAGCGCAGTTTTTCCAGGCCATTGGCGGCAATGCGGCCTTCAACGCGCACCAGGTATTCTTTTTCGATTTCGCTGTCTTCAGCGATGAGCTGGCGGGCGATGCGGCCGTCCTGTGTCAGCACCAGCAGCCCCTGGGAGTCGATATCGAGGCGGCCTGCCGGGGCCAGGCCGCGCAAATGGCCGGGGTCGAACTTCTGCGACTGCTTTTGCGGCCGATACAGATTTTCGGGGGTGATAAGCGAAACCGCCCGCTTGTACCCGTGCTCTGACTGATGGGAAACATAGCCCACCGGCTTATTGAGAATGATGGTGATGCGCGAGGTCTGGCGCTGCCGGGCCTGCCTTTCCAGTGTGATTTTCTGGTGCGGCCACGCCTTGCTGCCCAGTTCGGACACCACCACGCCATCGACGCGCACCCAGCCTCGTTCGATGTAGGCATCGGCTTCGCGCCGGGAGCACAAGCCCTGTTGAGCCATGAGCTTGGAGATTCGTATTTTTTCCATGGGCAGTATTGTATGACTTTGGCGATAATATACGCATGGAAATTACACCCGGCAGTCATAGCGGCTGGCAGTGCGCCGCTTCCCCATCCCTGACATCCCACCAAAAATTCTGGTTGTTCCGCCCCAATGCGCTGACTGCGGGGCTGCGGCAGCTGGGGCAACTGGAATTGCGCGTGGAACGCGAGAAAGTGGATGGCCTGCATGAGCATGAAGCCTGGATGCTGGACCGCCCGGCCCGCAGCACAATCTGGCTGCGGGAAATCTGCATGTCGATTGATGGCACTGACTGCGTGCTGGCCCGCAGCTTTACGCCGCTGGCCGCCTCACACGCCCTTTGGCAGGGCATGCGGCGCCTGCGCACGCGACCTTTGGCGGACATGCTCTACCACGACCCGCAAATCATCCGTTCGCCATTCTTTGTGTCCCGGCTGCATCGCCAGCACCCCTTGTATCGCAGCATGCGCCTGCATCTGGGCAGCGCCTGCCCCGATGCCAGGGCCGTTCTGGCGCGTTGTTCCGTATTCTGGCGGCTTGGTCAGCCCCTGCTGGTGGCAGAAGCCTTTCTGCCGGAATTCTGGGAAGTCGCGGGCACGGCCAGGCCCTGAAATGTGGCGTTCAGTTCATGTAGGAAACCTGGCCAACAAGCCGCATACGCGCGCAGCGCCTTAAAGCGCGTCGATGCCGCTTTCGCCGGTGCGGATACGCACCACCTGCTCTACTGCCGTGACAAAAATCTTGCCATCGCCGATCTTGCCTGTGTAAGCCGCTTTGATGATGGAATCAATGGCAGCCTCGACCATGACAGCCGGAAGCACGACATCGACCCGCAGCTTGGGTAGAAAATCCACCACATATTCCGCGCCACGATACAGTTCGGTATGCCCCTTCTGCCGGCCAAAACCTCTCACTTCAGTGACGGTTACGCCTGTGGCGCCGATGTCAGCCAGGGCCTCGCGCACTTCATCGAGCTTGAAAGGCTTGATAATGGCCGAGATCATCTTCATTGTTGATTCCTTGTGATGTTTTGCAGTCGTGAAAGGTCGCTGCCCGCAGGCGCCTGGTAAAGCCGCAGCCAGAATTCAGGCAGGATGGCCAGCAGATGGTCGAAGATATCGCCCTGTATGCGTTCATACTCGACCCAGGCTGTATTGTTGGTGAAGCAATAGACTTCCACCGGTATGCCTTCCGACTGTGGCTCCATCATCCTGACTATCATCAACATGCCTTTGTGAATTTCAGGATGACGTTCAATATACGCCTTGGCATAGGCTCTGAACGTGCCGATATTGGTCAGGCGGCGCCGGTTGGCAGGCACCGCCGTCAGCTCACCCAGCTGGCGGTTGGTTTCTTCCAGCTCCACCTGCTTGCCATCCAGGTAATCGCGTATCAGCGCGTACCGGCGCAGGTCGGCAATTTCTGTTTCATCCAGAAAACGGACTGTGCTGGCATCAATGCGCAGCGTTCGCTTGATGCGCCTGCCGCCCGATTCGAACATCTGGCGCCAGTTGCGGAAACTCTCTGAGAACAGCTTGTAAGTGGGAATCGTAGTGACGGTTTTGTCCCAGTTCTGCACCTTGACCGTATGCAAGGCCATATCAATCACAAAGCCATCGGCGCCCGCCTGCGGCATTTCTATCCAGTCGCCCAGCCGCAGCATGTCGTAATTGCTCATTTGCGTGCTGGCGACCAGTGACAGCAAAGTGTCTTTGAACACCAGCAACAGCACCGCCGACAGCGCGCCCAGACCCGACAACATGAGTAGCGGCGAACGGTCCATCATGACGGAAAGCACCAGAATGGCGCAGATCAGCCACAACAGAATGCAGGCCAATTCCACATAGCCTTTGATGGAGCGGACCTGGCCCCGATGGCTGGATGAATAAATGTCTTCCCACGTGCGCAAAATGCCGATCAGCGCCATGAAAATGAACACCACACCCGCCGATGTGAAAACCCGCGTAAGCAGAACCGCCAGCTCAGGCCGGATGGCCAGCTGAGGCAGATTGCTGAGCACGGCCAGCAAAGGCAGCGCGAAACCGATATTGCGCAGCACGCGGCGGCGGATCAGGCCATCGGCCCATTCGGGGTGCCCCACGACGCGCAA
>JAAZDZ010000055.1 GCA_012512545.1 Alcaligenaceae bacterium
GAATAATAGCTGCGCTCAAGCAGGGCGATGCCATCGTAGCCGTACGCCACGCAATGCATGCCGTTGGGATGAAAGGGCAGGGTTTTGAAGGGCAGGAAGGGGATATCAGAGGTTTCGTTGAAGCTGATGGGCTGCCGCCCAAGCAGAACAATGGTTTGCTTGTCACGCATTTCCGCCAGCATAGAATCCACCAGCGTCACATCAACGGTTTCCGGGTCGTGACCTGCCAGGCCAAGCATTACGGCGGTATCCGTGCCATGCCCTTTACCCGTCGCGCCCAGCGACCCATACAGCTCAACCACCACGCGGGCGATGTCAGCGCCAGAGGCTTCACCCAGCAGGGTTTTGGCAAACATCCTGGCCGCCCGCATGGGGCCGACCGTATGCGAACTTGAAGGACCAATGCCGATTTTGAAGATATCGAAAACGCCAATCGCCATGTTTCAGAGTCTCCGTAAACGCTGCCTGGAATAAAAGTTATTGCTTCATCTTAGCAATCCAAGATAATTAGCACTATTGATTGTTTTTTCTATAATGCATAAGTTTTATTAAACAATTGAACCCAAAGGCCGGGAACATGCAGCCGCTGTTCAGCGGGCCGGATTTGCCGGAACAATACGATGGATATCGCCAGACTCAGAGCGCTGAGAGAACTCTCTACCCGCACTACCATGGCCGCCGTGGCCGAAGCGCTGTTTCTCACGCCCTCGGCCGTTTCCCAACAGATTTCCCTGCTCGAAGAAGAAACCGGGGTTCAACTGATAGAACGACAGGGCAGGGGGGTGCGCCTGACGCCGGCCGGAGAGCGGCTGGTGACGCATGCCGATCACCTGTTCACCGTCATCGACCAGGCCAAATCGGACATGGCCGCCCTGCGAAAAGAAATCTCCGGTACCTTGCGGGTCGCGGTGTTTCCCACGGCAGGCAGCTCTTTGTTGCCGCCTGCCATCCGGCTGGCTCAACAACGTTATCCATATTTGCGCATTGTGCTGGAAGAAATGGAGCCTGCTGAAGGGCTGGCCGCCGTAAGAGCCAGGCGCTGCGACCTGGCTTTTGTCGATGACCTGACCCTTGTCATGCCGGCGGGGCATAAAAGCATAGAAAAAGTCGGCTTGATCGACGACGCGCTGTACGCATTGCTGCCCAGGAATCACCGTCTGGCGGGCAAAACCACTTTGGCCGTGGCCGATCTCAAAGATGAACACTGGGCGCTGGATTCCGCCTGGAGCGGTTTTGCCGATTTCGTCCTCGGCCTGTGCCGTCGGGCAGGTTACGAACCCAGAATCAATGCCCACTGCCGGGGTTTTGAGATTCTGTCGGCCATGGTGTCCGAAGGCTGCTCCGTTGCCGTAGTTGCGGGTTTGCGGCTGCGTGACCCGATGCCGGGCATTGCTGCAGTGAAACTGCGCCCCGAAATCAAGCGGCGCATTTCAGTGGCATACCGCAGTGGCGAACGCGAACACCCGGCCATCCACGCGTTTCTGCAAACGCTGGAAGCCTCCATCAAGCTACCCGCGCGTACCAGCACGGCATCATGAAGCGGGGCAACGTCATGAAATCCATCAAGCCTTCAAGGGGCTGGTACTAAGTCAGCACAGACAGGCTGCTGGCACATCCGGGTTTCATGACTCATAAATCTCACTTTACATAATGCACATTATACGTTCTCTAGTGATGGAAAGACTCAAACAAAACGACAGGCAATCTTGCTACGGGATTGTCACCGCTTCCGCCTTGGGTTGATACCTCGAAGATTCAAATACCCAGGGCAAAGAGTATAGTGAGCCATGAAACAGGCATTGGCCGTTTCCCTATCGCGTGTTTCGTTTCTCGAACCACCCACTAACAGCCACGGTGCCGCCGGGCGCCGTGGCGCGACACAGGAGAAGTTCATGAGTGACAGCAAGTCCGATTCGAGCAAAGGTTCCACTACGGGCTGGGGTGCGCCGGCCGTCAGCGACCGCAACAGTCTCACAGTCGGCCCCAATGGACCGATCTTGCTTCATGATGTCCACTTTCTTGAGCAGATGGCGCACTTCAACCGCGAGAAAGTTCCTGAGCGCCAGCCTCATGCCAAAGGCGCAGGCGCGTTCGGCGTATTCGAGACCACGGAAGACGTTTCCGCCTACACCAAGGCCGCCCTATTTCAACCTGGCGCCAAAACCGACATGCTGGCGCGTTTTTCCACCGTGGCTGGCGAAGCCGGCAGCCCGGATACCTGGCGCGACGTGCGCGGCTTTTCGCTGAAGTTCTACACCCGGGAAGGCAATTACGACCTGGTTGGCAACAATACGCCCGTTTTCTTTGTGCGCGATCCGATGAAATTCCCTCACTTCATCCGCAGCCAGAAACGTCTGCCGGATTCCGGGCTGCGCGACAATCACATGCAGTGGGACTTCTGGACACTCAACCCGGAAACTGCTCACCAGGTTACTTATCTGATGGGTGAACGCGGCCTGCCCCGCACCTGGCGGCATATGAACGGTTATGGCTCGCACACCTATATGTGGGTGAATGCCAAGGGCGAGCGCTTCTGGGTGAAATACCACTTCCACACCCACCAGGGCATGGAGTTCTTCAGCAACGAAGAAGCCAAGGCTATGGCCGGCGCAGATGCCGACTTCCACCGCCGCGATTTATTTGAAGCCATCGCCAGGGGCGATCACCCCGTCTGGACGCTTTCCGTGCAGATCATGCCCTACGAAGACGCCAGTACCTACCGCTTCAACCCCTTTGACCTCACCAAGACCTGGCCGCATGCCGACTATCCGCTTATCAAGGTCGGCACCATGACACTGAACCATAACCCGGACAACTTCTTTGCCGAGATTGAACAGGCGGCGTTTTCGCCCGGTAACGTTGTGCCAGGCATCGGGCTGTCGCCAGACAAAATGCTGCTGGGGCGCGCCTTCGCGTACAACGATGCACAGCGCAACCGCATTGGCACCAACTTTCATCAGCTTCCTGTGAACCGGCCGCGCATTCCGTTGAACACCTATATGTTCGATGGCCAGATGGCTTACGAACACAGTGCCAGCCAGCCCGTGTATGCGCCCAACTCTCAAGGCCGCTCATGGTCAGATCAGACCGGCCGCGTAGACGACGGCTGGGAAACCGATGGCAATATGGTGCGCGACGCCTACACCCTGCGAACCGACGATGACGATTTCTCGCAGCCCGGCACGCTGGTGCGCGAGGTCTTTAACGATGCCCAGCGCGACAGCCTGGTCGAAACGGTGGCAGGCGCTTTGCTGGGAGGTGTTCGCAGCCCGGTTCTGGAACGCGCTTTTGAATACTGGAAAAACATTGACGCCGATGTGGGGCGCCGTATCGAGGAAAAAGTACGTGCGGGCAATGCGCCTGAACCGGCCGCAGGCATGAGTGAAGCTTAGTTCCCCCAGCGGTTTTTCCCTATCTATATCAAGGAGTGCATTACATGACCAAATACAAAGTCGGCTACCTTGTTGGCAGTCTTTCAAGCACCTCCATCAATCGCCTGCTCTCGAAGGCGCTGGTCAAACTGGCGCCGGACGAGCTTGAACTGGTGGAGATTCCCATCCGCGACCTCCCCCTCTACAGCCAGGATTACGACGAGGATTACCCGCCAGTGGCACGGGCATTCAAACAGGCCATTGCCGAAGTGGATGCCATTCTGTTTGTCACGCCCGAGTACAACCGCAGCATACCGGGCGGCCTGAAGAATGCCATCGACTGGGCCACCCGGCCCTGGGGCAGAAACTCCTTCACGCGCAAACCTTCGGCCGTGATCGGCACTTCGCCGGGATCCATCGGCACTGCGCTGGCTCAGGCTCAATTGCGCAATGTCATGTGTTTCTGCAATTCCCCTTTGCTCAACACAGTGGAAGCCTATATTCAGTTCCAGCCTGGCCTCATCACTGAAGATGGCCAGGTAACCAACGAGAAAACGGAACAGTTCCTCAGCAACTACATGAAGGAATTCCACACCTTTATCGTGCGGGTTCTGACGGTGTTGCCGCGCGAACCCTGAACCCTTAACAGAGAAAAACCACGCCCGCGCAGGAAGCTCAAACCTGCCGGGCTGGCTATGGCGCCCTGCTCCATTCGTTCTGATTCACCTCGTGTTGCAATGCCAGGATATCGGCGGGCCACGTGCTTTTGATGTATGCCAGCACAGCAATGATTTCCGCATCGGACAATATTCCAGCGTAGGCTGGCATATCGCTTGCATGGCCCGGGGGCGCGGTGCGGCCCGGCACCATGCCATTACGCGTGATATCGAACAATACGGAGTCAGAGTGATGCCAGGTGTGGCCGGACTCATCGTGCGGGGGTGCCGGCAGGCGGCCATTGGGGCCCGGCTCGCGCCAGTTGGGCGTCTGCCCCTGCAGTTGCGAACCATGGCAGGCAGCACAGTAGCTGACATACAGGCTGCGTCCATAGGCGACCTGGCTTGCATCACCGGGTTCGATATAGA
>JAAZDZ010000056.1 GCA_012512545.1 Alcaligenaceae bacterium
CCGGGCGAGGAAGGCCTGGGGCTAGGCTTGGCAAGCGTGAAAGCCATGGTTTCATTGCACGGCGGAACTTTGTATTTCAGCAACCGGGCCGACGGAAGCTCAGGCCTGGTTGCTCGTGTTTCTCTGCCATCGCCCCCACCCCGCGTTTCTTGAGGCATATTGCTTCAGACTCGGCCTTATTTCGTTCAGACATTCAGGCGGATTCTTCCGCCACAGGTTCTCGGCGCTTGCGAACTGCCAGCCACTTTCCCAGCCCAATTACCAGCGCCGCGCCGGCGACCTCAACAGCCAGTTTGAGCATCGTATCGGGTGGCCCCAGCCGCTCCACCACAAAAACATCGGTGATCAGCATGCCCCCAGCGATCCAACCCAGCAAGCCGCCGCCAAAGGTCACAACCAACGGGAAACGGTCAATCAGCTTTAGTACCAGCGTGCTGCCCCAAACAATAATGGGCACGCTCAAGCACAGGCCGAATATGACGTAATACAGTTGATGGTCGGTGTGTGCATTCTGAGCCGCCCCTGCAATGGCGATAACGTTGTCCAAGCTCATCGCGAAATCCGCAACAATGATGGTGCGAACCGCCGACATAATGGAAGCCCCGCCCTTAATATTGCCATGCTCGTCTTCGTCGGGCGCCAGCAGCTTGATGCCGATCCAGACCAGCAACAGCGCACCCACCATCTTGAGAAACGGGATATCAAGCAGCACCAGGGCAAAAGCAATCAGCGCCACCCGCAAAATAATGGCGCCCGCCGTGCCCCACAATATGCCTTGCATGCGCTGCTTGCGCGGCAAGTTTCTACAGGCCAGCGCAATCACGACCGCATTATCGCCGCCAAGCAAAATATCTATAAGAACGATTTGAAACAGCGCCCCCCAATGGAGCATCCCAAAAAACTCAAGCACGTGCGTATCCTCCTGAAACAGGAACGCTACAGTCTTGGAAGGCTGCCCTCTTGCGAATGCATTCCCGATTTTCATTTTAAGTACAGAAGCTGAATACAACCTGATACCGGCATTTGCATCATGGATTCTTCGAGCACCAATTTGCGTCATCATGCGAAACTACATGTTTGAAGAATTCAGCAACGCCATCCCCCGCAGCCTGGCCATACTCTGAACCCGCAGCGATGCCACACGGCAAACATCCGTTTCTCTGGAGTCCCTATCTTGTTTCGCAGGTTTGAAGATCAGCTCAACCCGTTTCCGCCCGAGAACGTGTCTACCCCGCCCCAGGGGTTTTTCTCGTTTCTCTGGGCGTGTTCCCGCGGGTCGCGGCGCTATATAGCGGCGCTGGCTGTATTAAGCGCCGGGGTTTCCATCTATGAAGCCTGGCTGTTCGCCTTTCTGGGCCAGGTTGTGGATCTGCTCTCGGTCTGGCAGGCCGGAACACCCGCTGCGGCGCACGAGCGCCGCGTGCTGTGGGGCATTGGCATTGTGCTGTTTGCCAGTATTGGCGTCGTGGCGCTGCGCACCATGGTGCAGCACCAGATTCTGGCCATCAACCTGCCGTTGCGTCTGCGCTGGGATTTCCACCGCATGATGCTACGGCAAAGCCTGTCGTTCTTTTCCGATGAATTCGCTGGCCGGGTGACAACCAAAGTCATGCAGACTGCGCTGGCCGTGCGCGAAGTGCTGTTCACCTTCAGCGAAATCGTGGTGGGCATCGGAGTGTATTTCGTCGCCATCGTATTGCTGGCAGGCGGGTTTGACTGGCGGCTGATGCTGCCCTTCGTGGCCTGGATGCTGCTGTATGGCCTGGCCATGCTGTACTTTGTGCCGCGCCTGGGCAGGGTTGGCAAGGAACAGGCCCACGCCCGTTCTTCAATGACAGGCCGCGTGACCGACGCCTATTCCAACATCACCACCGTCAAGCTGTTTTCGCACACCCATCGCGAGGCCCGCTTCGCTCGCGCTGCGATGGAAGACTTCAAGAACACGGGCTATCGGCAGATGCGCCTGGTCAGCCAGTTTGAAATCGTCAACCAGACACTGGTTACGGCGCTGATCTTCTCTGCGGGCGGCTATGCCCTGTGGCTGTGGCATGGCAGCGAAGTCGGCACGGGCGCGGTCGCTGCAGTCACCGCCATGGCTTTGCGGGTCAATGGCATGTCGCACTGGATCATGTGGCAGATGACTTCGCTTTTCGAGAGCATCGGCACTGTACAGGATGGCATTGCCACACTCACCCACCCGCCAAAGGTGGAAGACGCCCCCAACGCCGTGCCGTTGCAGATTACACGTGGGGAAGTGGAATTCGACGACGTATTCTTCAACTACAACGGCGAGCGCCAGGTGCTGGAAGGCTTGAGCCTGAAAGTACGGGCGGGCGAGAAAATCGGCCTGGTTGGCCGCTCGGGCGCCGGCAAATCCACACTCATCAATCTGCTGCTGCGTTTCTATGACCTTGATCGCGGGCAGATTCGCATTGATGGGCAGGACATCTCCCAAGTGACTCAGGACAGTCTGCGCGCCGCCATTGGCATGGTCACGCAAGATACATCGCTGCTGCATCGTTCCATTTACGACAATATCGCCTACGGGCAGCCCGATGCGGACCCGTCCGAAATCCGCGCGGCAGCTGTCCGCGCACAGGCCGATGAGTTCATCCAGGAATTGAACGATTCACACGGCGGCACAGGCTATGACACGATGGTGGGAGAGCGCGGTGTCAAGCTTTCAGGAGGCCAGCGCCAGCGGATCGCCATTGCCCGCGTCATGCTCAAGAATGCACCCATTCTGCTGCTGGACGAAGCGACCAGCGCGCTCGATTCAGAAGTGGAAATCGCGATACAGGAAAGCCTCTACGAAGTCATGGAAGGCAAAACCGTTATTGCCATCGCCCACCGGCTCTCGACAATCGCAGCCATGGACAGGCTGGTCGTCATGGATGCGGGCCGCATCATCGAACAGGGAAGCCACTCAGAATTACTGCAAAAAAACGGCGTCTATGCCCGCCTGTGGCGACACCAGAGCGGCGGCTTTCTGGCAGAAGAA
>JAAZDZ010000057.1 GCA_012512545.1 Alcaligenaceae bacterium
GCATGAGTTCCACCTCATCCTCCGCCCTCAGTTACCGCCAGGTTCTGTTCCTGGCCATTCCCATTATTCTGGCCAATCTGACTCAGCCGCTGATGTCAGCCGTCGATACCGCTGTGGCAGGCCATCTGCCGGGGGCGCAACATCTGGCAGGCGTGGCGCTGGGCAGCCTGCTGTTCAACTTTATATTCTGGGGCTTCGGCTTTCTGCGCATGGGCACGACCGGCGTTGTCGCCCAGTATTTCGGCGCCGGGAAAACAGAATCTGTGCTGCTGACGGTCAGCCGTGGCGTGCTGATGGCCAGCGGCCTGGGAGTGCTGATTCTGCTGCTCCAGCAGCCATTGATCCATGGCGGCCTGGCCTTGCTCGGGGCCTCCGAGGAAGCGGCCGGACAAGCGCGTCTTTATGCGCAAGGCCGCGTGTGGTCCGCTCCCTTTGCGTTGATCAATTATGTGATTCTCGGCTGGCTGCTCGGCTGCCAGCGCGTGCGTATTGCCCTGGCTATACAAATTCTCATCAATGTGGTGAATCTGGTGGCAGTGTTGAGCTTTGTCTATGGCCTGGGCTGGGGCGTCAGCGGCATTGGCCGGGCCACGGCGATAGCCGATATCAGCGGCACCGCCGTGGGCGCCTGGTTGATATGGCGCAGTTATCGCACACAAATCCGCACAACGCAGTGGGCCCGACTGATTGAGACCGCCGCCATGCGCAGGCTGATTCAGATCAACAGCCATATTTTCATTCGCACCGCCTGTTTGCTGCTCACCATGGCCTGGTTCACCCATCTGGGCGCCCGCCAGGGCGATGCCCTGCTGGCAGCCAACGCTATTTTGCTGAACTTCCTGAGCTTTACCTCGTATGGCCTGGATGGCTTCGCGCACGCAGCCGAAACCCTGACGGGCTCGGCAGTCGGTCAGCGCAACGCGAAACGGCTGGCGCGGGTGATTCGCGTGTGCATGGTCTGGGGCCTGCTTGGTTCATTGTTGTATGCGCTGGTCTATGCCGTGGCGGGAACGCAGCTGATCGGCCTGTTGACCGACCAGCCCGACATCAGGGCGCTTGCCGCGCAATACCTGGGCTGGGCGATTCTGGCGCCCTTGATATCCATGCCCGCCTACCTGTACGACGGCGTTTTCATGGGCGCGACCCGCACCCGGCCCCTGATGTTGATCATGCTGGGCTGTTCGCTGGCCTTTCTTGCCCTGTCGCTCGCCATGCTGCCATGGCTGGGCAACCACGGCCTGTGGCTGTCGTTCATGATATTCAATGCCCTGCGCGGTGTGAGCCTGGCCTTGTCTCTGCGGCCAGCCGTCTATGCTCCGCTGGCCTCGATAAAAACATAGGGCAGGTTGCCGCGCATCTGCCCCTTCACGACCGTGGCGTGCCGGCCCCGCCCCGAATTGCTATTCGGCGATCAGGTGCAGTGGCCCCTGGTCGGTCTCCAACAACAAAGCGCCCTGCCTGTCGAAAGCGAAACTCCGCACGGTGGCCAGCTGCCGCCCTATCGCATCGGCCTGCTTCATGGTGTCAGGCTGGCACGCCATGCGGGTGCTACCCAGTTGAGAAAAACGGATGCCTTCGCCACTGATTTCATAGCTGCCGATCAGGCGGTTGCAGCCGTCGGATCCCGCC
>JAAZDZ010000007.1 GCA_012512545.1 Alcaligenaceae bacterium
GCCATTCTGTTTGAGCAGAAAACCCACGCCCAGGGCGAACAAAGCGTGAATCACCGCCTGCGTGAACGTGCCCAGCAGGGCCGGAGAAGTCGTCAAGGTCATGATCAGCCAGCCAGCGACAATGGCGATCAGAGCATTCAAAAGAGAGCGCATGTGTTTCATAGAATCTGCAAACCTGAATCAGGTGCGGCTGCCCAGAAGCCCGGTCGGCTTCCAGATCAGGACGGCAATCATGAAGATGAAGGGCAGAAGCACCGACACCTCGGGAAGGTAGACCGCGCCGACGGCATGCATCAGCCCCAATAGCAGGGCGGCGATGAAGGCGCCGGCCAGCGACCCCAGCCCGCCGATCACAACCACCACAAAGGAATCAATCAGCACATCCGAGCTCATGTGCGGCGACAGCGACAGGAACGGCCCCGCAACCACGCCGGCAAGCCCTGCCAGCGCGCACCCCAACCCTACGATGAAGGCGCTCAGGCGGTCGGAATTGACCCCCTGCATGGATGTTGTGAGCGGGTCGGTGCTGGCGGCGCGCACGAACAGGCCCACTCGCGAATAACGCAGCCACAAGGTCAGCCCAACCGCCACGGCCAGGCCAAGAATCATGACGGCCAGCCGGTAAGCGGGCAGGTCGCTGCCCAGGATGGGAATGCTGAAACGCAGGAGTTCCGGCGTGAAAAGGGAGTAATTGCCCTTGCCCCAGATGAAGACGACCAGGTCTTCGAGTATGAGCAGCAGGCCGAACGTGACCAGCATGACATTGAGGGGTTCGCGATCCTGCAGAAGCCGGAAGCCGTAGCGGTCCAGCAATATGCCCACCAGCATCATGATGGCCGGGGCGATCAGCAGGGCCAGCCAGAAATTGCTGTAAATTGAAACGGTATATCCAATGTAGGCACCTAACATGTACAGCGCGCCATGGGCAAAATTGACCACACGCCGCAAACCGTAAATAAGTGCCAGCCCCGAGCTCATGATAATGAGCAAGGCGCCATAAACCAGACCGTTCATCAGACTGACGGCAAGCATGGTTGTCTCCGAATACTATGATTTTTTTAGTTTCTTCCCCGTCGGCGCTTATGCGATCAGCAAAGCGTCCGCGGGTTGAGCTGACATTACCATCAATGGCAGTTCCGGCAATGCCAGCTCTCTTTTTTTAGCGATGCTTGAAATCAGGTGTGCGTTTTTCAAGGAAGGCATGCATGCCTTCGTGCGCATCCTCGCACGCATAACGTTCGTACAAGGCATGGCGTTCAAACAATATGCCTTCGCTCAAGGGGCTTTCGTAGCTGCGGTTGACGGCGGTCTTGATTGCCATCAGCGCAGGCAGCGAAAACCCGGCGATCACCGTGGCAAGCTCCAGGCTTTGTTCAAGAAGATCGGCATCCGGCACCACCCGTGACACCAGACCGTAGAGGTCCGCTTCCTGCGCTGTAAGCATGCGCGCCGACAGACACATGTCCATCGCCTTGGCCTTGCCTATGGCGCGCGGCAGCCGCTGAGTGCCACCGGCGCCGGGCAAGAGCGCCAGCTTGACTTCCGGCAGCGCAAAGCGGGCAGATTCAGCCGCCACAATGATGTCGCACGCCAAGGCCAGCTCGCAGCCGCCGCCCATGGCATAACCCGC
>JAAZDZ010000008.1 GCA_012512545.1 Alcaligenaceae bacterium
GCGGGCTATGGCGAAACCATCGCCCGGGGCGCCAAGGGCCTGCTTACAGGCACGGCCGGCGCACCGACGCCCGACGCTGTGCGCGGTAATTCGTTGCAACCGGAATTCCGCATCGACCCGGCCACCGGCCTGCTCGACACTCACCCTGGTCAGGTCGTCAGCCCGTCCAGCTGCCTGGGCTGCTGGACGCAATGCGGCGTCCGGGTACGCGTTGATACCGAAAGCAACCGCATCATCCGCATTGCGGGCAACCCCTATCACCCGCTGGCCACCACCAACCATGCGCCCATGGACACCCCTGTGCGCGAGGTCTATGCCATGCTGGGCGGCGACAACGGCCTGGAAGGCCGCGCTACCTCGTGTGCCCGCGGCTCAGCCATGCTGGAACACCAGACGGCGGCGCACCGCGTGCTGCAGCCGCTCAAACGGGTCGGCCCGCGCGGCTCGGGACAGTGGGAAACCATTTCCTTTGAACAGCTGATTGAAGAAGTCTGCGAAGGCGGCGACCTTTTCGGTGAAGGCCATGTGGATGGCCTGCGCGCCATCCGCGATGTCGAAACCCTGATTGACCCGGACAACCCCGAATACGGCCCCAAATCCAACCAGCTGTTGATGACGGATTCGGCCAACGAAGGCCGCACCCCCCTTATCAACCGTTTCGCCCGCCAGTCATTCGGCACGGTCAACGTCAGCAATCACGGTTCTTACTGCGGGCAATCCTACCGTGTGGGCACAGGCGCCGCGCTGGGCGACCTCGTAAGCATGCCCCACGGCAAGCCTGACTGGAAGAATTCGCGCTTTGGCCTGTTCATCGGCACGGCCCCGGCGCAGTCCGGCAACCCCTTCCAGCGTATGGGCCGTGAACTGGCGGACGCCCGCTCGCGCAAAGAAAACACTTATCGGTACGTCGTCGTCTCGCCGCTGCTGCCCATGTCCTCCAGTCATGCAGCGGGTTCCAACAACCGCTGGCTGCCAGTCAGGCCCGGCACGGATCTCGCCCTGGTCATGGGCATGATCCGCTGGATTCTCGAAAACGAACGTTACGACGCCCGATTCCTCGCTCAGCCCGGCCCCGCCGCAATGGAGGCCGCTGGTGAAGCATGGTGGAGCAACGCGACCCATCTGCTCATCAACGACCCTGATCACCCCCGTTACGGATCGTTCCTGCGCGGCGCGGACCTGGGCTGGCCCCTGCCCGAACCCAAGGACGACAAAACGCCTGCGCAGGATGTTTATGTGGTGCAGCTGGCCGACGGCACCCTGGCGCCGCATACCACCGCCCAGGCAGCGGAGCTGTTCATCTCGCGCACTGTAGACACGATCGGCCAGGACGGCGCCGCTGGCGAACAATTGAATGTCTGTACGTCACTGACAAAACTGCGCGAAGAAGCCCAGCGCATGACGCTGGAAGAATACTCCGCCCAGTGCGGCGTGCCGGTTGCAGAAATCGAAGACCTGGCGCGGGAATTCACCAGCCATGGCAAACAGGCTGTGGCCAATTCGCACGGCGGCACCATGAGCGGTGCAGGCTTCTACACCACGTTCGCCATTGCCACGCTGAACAACCTGATCGGCAACCTGAACGTCAAGGGTGGCTGGGTCATGGACGCAGGCCCCTTCGGCCCGTTCGGCCCCGGGCCGCGCTACAACTTCGCCCGGTTCGAGAACGCGGTCAAGGCGCACGGTGTGGCGTTGTCACGCAATCGCTTTCCTTACGAACGCAGCAGCGAGTTCAAACGCAAGAAGGAAGCGGGCGAAAACCCCTACCCTGCGCGCGCGCCGTGGTATCCGGCGGTGGGCGGCCTGAGCAGCGAAATGCTGGCCGCCGGGCTGCTGGGCTACCCCTACCCGCTCAAAGCCTGGATCAACCACAACAGCAATCCCGTCTACGCCATGTGCGGGTTCGAGAACACGCTGGCCGAAAACCTCAAAGACCCTGCCAAGCTGCCCCTGTTCATTTCTGTAGACCCGTTCATCAACGAAACATCCGCGCTGGCGGATTACATCGTGCCCGACACTGTGACCTACGAAAGCTGGGGCATCGGCGCCCCCTGGGCGGATGTCGTCGCCAGAAGTTCCAC
>JAAZDZ010000058.1 GCA_012512545.1 Alcaligenaceae bacterium
CGCCCAGGGCGAAGCGCCCGCCGCAGACGGCGCGCCAGCGCCGGTAGCCGCAATGAACGAGCCCGATGTCGCGCCTGAAGCTCCCGCTGCTGCGGAGCGGCCCGCGTCCACGTCTTCTGCCCCGGTGGTCAGTGGCGGCACAGGGCAGCTGGCTTCCGCTCCCCCAGAGCGCCATTCCCCGACTGAATCCTTCGCCAGCGCCGATGTGCCCATGCGCACACTGCCGCATGCTTCGCCTTCCGTGCGCAAGTTCGCCCGCGAGCTTGGCGTCGATCTCACCAAGGTCAACGGCTCAGGCGCCAAGAGTCGCATTACCCACGACGACGTGCGCGGTTACGTCAAACAGGCTCTGGCCCAGGGCAGCGCCGCATCCGCCGCAGCCAGCGTGCCGATGGGCGAGGGCGGCTTCAGCGTCTTGCCCTGGCCCAAGGTCGATTTCGCCCGGTTTGGCGAAATCGAAGCCAGACCGCTGTCGCGCATCAAGAAAATTTCCGGCGCCAACCTGCATCGCAACTGGGTGATGATTCCTCATGTCACCAATAACGATTTGGCCGACATCACCGGGCTGGAAGCTTTCCGCCAGGAACTGAACAAGGAACAGGAAAAAGCCAAATCCGGCGTCAAGCTGACCATGCTGGCTTTCCTGATCAAAGCCGTGGTGGCCGCCTTGAAGAAATTCCCGGAATTCAACGCTTCGCTGGATGGCGATACCCTGGTGCTCAAGAAGTACTTCCACATCGGCTTTGCAGCGGACACCCCCAACGGCCTGGTGGTGCCCGTGATTCGCGACGCCGATCGCAAGGGCATTCTGGAAATCGCCGAAGAAACCTCCGAGCTCGCCAGGCTGGCGCGCGATGGCAAGCTGGCTCCTGCGCAGATGCAGGGCGGCTGCTTCTCCATCTCTTCGCTGGGCGGCATTGGGGGCACAGATTTCACGCCCATCATCAATGCGCCTGAAGTCGCCATTCTGGGCGTGTCGCGTTCCACCATGCAGCCCGTCTGGAACGGCGAAAAATTCAAGCCGCGCCTGATGCTGCCGCTGTCGCTGTCTTACGACCATCGCGTCATCGACGGCGCTGCTGCGGCGCGTTTCAATGTCTACCTGGCCTCGTTGCTGGCGGATTTCCGTCGCATCACGCTGTAGGAGCCGCGCATGACCGTTCAAATCACTGTACCTGACATCGGCGATTTCTCCGATGTGGAAGTCATCGAAGTGCTGGTGTCCGAAGGCGACGAGCTCGAAACCGAGCAGGGCATTGTCACTGTGGAATCCGACAAGGCGTCCATGGAGCTGCCCGCCGACCAGCCCGGAAAAGTTGTGAAGGTGCTGGTCAAAGTGGGCGATAAGGTCAACCAGGGCATGCCTCTGGTGGAAATCGAGCCCAAGGCCCAGGCCCCCGGGGCGGCTGCAGGCAAGGCCGATGCGGCATCGCAGGCAGCGCCCGCTGTAACGCCTGCCGCGTCTCCATCGCCTGCTGCGCAAGCGGCCAGCTATTCCGGCCAGGCCGATCTGCAATGCGATGTCCTGGTGCTGGGTGCCGGGCCGGGGGGGTATTCAGCCGCCTTCCGCGCGGCCGATCTAGGCCTGAAAGTGGTGCTGGTTGAACGCTACCCGACTCTCGGCGGGGTCTGTCTGAATGTCGGCTGCATTCCTTCCAAGGC
>JAAZDZ010000059.1 GCA_012512545.1 Alcaligenaceae bacterium
CCTGGACCTTTTCTCCCGGCAGTTGGCCGCCTTCACCCGGCTTGGCGCCCTGTGCCATCTTGATCTGAATCTGATCTGCCGAGACCAGATAATCGGTGGTGACACCAAAGCGGCCAGACGCCACCTGCTTGATTCTGGAGCGCAGGCTGTCGTCTTTCTGCAAGGGGTAATCCACCAGCACCTCTTTGCCCAGCAGCTCACTGAGTTTGACGCCTTGCCCGATGCGCTGGCCGCGCATTTCATGTTGATAACGTGCGGGGTCTTCGCCGCCTTCGCCGGTATTGCTTTTGCCGCCGATGCGATTCATGGCAATAGCAAGGTTGACATGGGCTTCGGTGGAAATCGAGCCCAGCGACATGGCGCCGGTGGCAAAGCGTTTGACGATTTCGGTGGCCGGCTCCACCTCATCCAGGGGAATGGCCTGGGCGGGGGTCATGTTGAACTCAAACAAGCCGCGCAACGTCATGTGCCGACGCGACTGGTCATTGATGATGCGGGCGTATTCCTCATAGGTTTGGTAGTCGTTGGCGCGGGAACTGTGTTGCAGCTTGGCAATCGCGTCAGGCGTCCACATGTGTTCTTCCCCACGCTGACGCCAGGCGTACTCGCCTCCGGCATCCAGTCCGGGAGAAAGGGCAGGACCTTGACCAAAAGCGCGCTGATGGTTGCGTAGTGTTTCTTCGGCCAGATCAAAGATATTCAGCCCGCCCACCTGGCTGGGTGTGCCGGTAAAGTAGGCGTGAACCAGCCCGGCATCCAGGCCAATGGCTTCAAAAATTTGCGCCCCGCAATACGACATATAGGTGCTGATACCCATTTTCGACATGGTTTTGGACAAGCCCTTGCCGACCGCTTTGATGAAATGCTGCCTGGCATCCCCCGCGCTCATGCCAAGCTCCGGTGCCATATTGCTCAGCGTTTCCAAAGCCAGGTAAGGGTGCATAGCCTCGGCGCCATACCCGGCAAGCACGGCAAAGTGATGGACTTCCCAGGCGCTTGCGGTTTCCACCACCAGGCCGGTGGCCGTGCGCAGACCGTTGATTACCAGATGGTGGTGAATGGCCGAGAGCGCCAGCAGGGCAGGGATGGCGACATGTCCGGCGTCTGTTTTGCGATCAGTCAGGATCAGGATGTTGTATCCGGCCTGGGTGGCCTCTGCGGCATTGGCGCAGAGCGCTTGCAGGCGCGCTTCAATGCCGTCGCTGCCCCAGGACGCAGGGTAGGTGATGTCGATCTCACAACTGCGCAGCTTGTTGCCAGTGTGGGCGCTGATGTGCCGCAAGCGGCGCATATCAGTGTCGTCGAGGACAGGCTGGGAAACTTCCAGCCGGATCGGCGGGTTGACGGTATTGATGTCGAGCAGATCAGGGCGCGGGCCGATAAAGGACACCAGCGACATCACCACCGCTTCGCGGATGGGGTCGATGGGCGGGTTGGTGACCTGCGCAAACAGCTGGCGAAAGTAGTTGTACAGCGGTTTGCTGCGATCTGACAGCACGGCCAGCGGTGCATCGTTACCCATCGAACCGATACCGTCGCCCTGGCCCGAAGCCATAGGTGCGAGCAGCAGTTTGAGGACTTCCTGGCTCATGCCAAATGCCTGCTGGCATAGCAATAAAGAGCTGGTGTCGGGGGCTTGTGGCGTGTCATCCCCAGCCGGAATACTGTCGAGACGAATCTGTACATTGTCTATCCACTGCCGGTAAGGGCGGGCGGCGGCGTACTGTGCCTTGATTTCCTCGTCCTCAATCATGCGCCCCTGTTCGAGATCAATAAAAAACATGCGGCCTGGTTGCAGGCGCCATTTGCGCACAATCCGCTTTTCGTCAATTGGCAGCACGCCCGCTTCGGAGGCCAGTACTACCAGATCATCGTCGGTGATGACGAAGCGGGCCGGTCGCAGGCCGTTACGGTCGAGCGTTGCGCCGATCTGGCGGCCATCGGTGAAAATCATCGCTGCGGGGCCGTCCCACGGTTCCAGCATGGCCGCGTGATACTCATAGAAAGCGCGGCGCTGCTCGTCCATCAGGGTGTGCTGTTCCCAGGCTTCGGGAATCA
>JAAZDZ010000060.1 GCA_012512545.1 Alcaligenaceae bacterium
ACGTCAATACGCTGATTGACTTCCGCTATGCCCGCCTGCAACGCGCCAAGAATGGCGAACATGGTCGCGGCTCCGACCAATACGGCGCTGCCGGGGCCGACATCACCCTGAAAGTTCCGGTGGGCACCATGATTTTCGATGCCGATACCGACGAACTGCTGGTGGATTTCGCCCAGCATGGTCAGAAAGCCACGCTTGCCGCAGGCGGCAGGGGCGGCATGGGCAACCTGCATTTCAAATCCAGCACCAATCGGGCGCCGCGCCAGTTCACCTCCGGCGAACCAGGCGAACAGCGCCGCCTGCGCATGGAACTCAAGGTGCTGGCCGATGTCGGCCTGCTGGGCCTGCCCAATGCCGGAAAATCCACGCTGATCAGCAAGGTTTCGAATGCGCGCCCCAAAATCGCTGATTACCCTTTCACCACCTTGCATCCGAACCTGGGAGTGGTGCGCACTTCCCCCAGCCGCAGCTTTGTAATCGCCGACATCCCCGGCCTGATCGAAGGGGCATCGGAAGGCGCCGGCCTGGGCCACCTTTTCCTGCGCCATCTGTCGCGCACCCGGGTCTTGCTGCATATTGTCGATGTCTCGTCGCCCGACCCCGAATTCGATGCCATCGAACAGGCCGCCATCGACGCCCGCGCCATCACTGAAGAACTGCGCCGCTACGATGCCACCCTTTACGAAAAGCCGCGCTGGCTGGTGCTGAACAAGCTTGATGTGGTGGACGACCCTGAAGCCGCCCAAAAACGGCTGTGCGAGCTGCTCGACTGGAAAGGCCCGGTATTCGGCATTTCCGCCGTTACAGGCGATGGCACGCAACAGCTGGTCTGGGCGCTGCAAGACTGGCTGGATGCTGAAAAACAGCGTGACAATATCGCCCAGGACAAACTCGAAGGCATACATATCGAAGACGACCCGCGCTTTGACCCTGCGCGCGCCACGCCCGATACAAGCGAGCCCGAGGGCTGAACGCCGAAAGACCGACTCCCCCGCCTGCCCGGCTGCCGCAGGCGTATTCTTGCTGAACCTTGCTACACCCCGCTGCTCATGCCCGACCTTAAAAACACTCCCCCTGTCGCAACCAGCGCCCGCCGTCTGGTCATCAAAGTCGGCTCTTCCCTGGTGACCAATGAAGGCCGCGGGCTGGACCTGCAGGCGGTCGGGCAATGGGCCAGACAGATCGCCGCCCTGCACGCGCAAGACCGGCAGATTGTGCTGGTTTCCAGCGGCGCCGTTGCCGAAGGCATGGCCCGGCTGGGCTGGCCGCGGCGACCCAGCGCCATGCATGAGCTGCAGGCTGCTGCCGCTGTCGGTCAGATGGGCCTGGTGCAGGGCTATGAAGCCGCTTTTGCGCGGCATGGCATCCGCACCGCGCAGATTCTGCTCACCCACGAAGACCTGGCTGACCGGCGGCGCTACCTGAACGCGCGCAGCACGCTTTATACGCTGCTCGCGCTGGGTGTCGTACCCATCGTGAATGAGAATGACACCGTCGTCACTGACGAGATCCGTCTGGGCGACAACGATACCCTGGGCGCCCTGGTGACCAATCTGATCGAAGCTGAAACCCTCATTATTCTGACGGATCAGACCGGGCTGTACACAGCCGATCCGCGCAAAGAGCCTTCAGCGGAACTTATCAGCGTGGCCCGGGCAGGTGACCCCGCGCTCGAAAAAATGGCGGGAGGCTCCGGCAGCAGCATCGGCACCGGTGGCATGCTGACCAAAGTCCTGGCCGCCAAACGCGCCGCCAACAGCGGCGGCCATACCATCATTGCCAGCGGACGCGAACCCGATGTGCTGGCCCGCCTGGCTTCTGGCGAGCGCATTGGCACGGAACTGCAGGCCGTCCTGCCGATCCGTTCCGCCAGGCAACGCTGGCTGGCCAACCATTTGCGCCTGCGCGGGCATCTGACCCTCGACCAGGGCGCCGTCAAGGCCCTGACCGAAGGGCATAAAAGCCTGCTGGCCATTGGCGTGATCGCCATGAGCGGCGACTTTGAACGCGGTGATGTCGTGGCCTGCAGGGACGAAAATGGCAGAGAACTGGCGCGCGGCCTGATCAATTATTCGGCGGGCGATACCCGCCGCATCCTGCGCCAGCCCAGCCATCGCATCGCCGACATTCTTGGCCACATGACCGACGCCGAGCTCATGCACCGCGACAATATGGTGGTTACCCGCCCAAACAGCCCCACCTCCCCTGCCTGAAGGCCGCGCGGGCAGCCCTCCCCCTTGGAGGCTCCTTTCTGCGGCACCACTGGCAGATCACCCGGGCTACATGCCTGTGGGGATGTGGGTGATTTCCTTGACCTCTTCCATGACAATGCAGCTTTTAGTCTGCGTGACACCCGGCAGCCCCAGCAATATGTCACCAAGAAGGCGGCGATACTGGCCGATTTCCCGGATGCGCGCCTTCACCATGTAATCGAAGTCTCCCGACACCAGATGGCATTCCTGAACCTGGGGAATGCTCAGAATCTCCTTGCGGAAATCCTCAAAGCTGCGGCTGGATTTATGCGTAAGGGAAATTTCCACAAAAACCAGCAGGCCCGCTCCTAAGGCGACAGGTGACACCTTGGCGTAGTAGCCGGTGATCACGCCTTCGCGCTCCAACCGCCGCACCCGTTCAATGCAGGGCGTGACAGTCAGCCCCACCTTATCCGCCAGCTCGGTCATGGACATGCGGCCATCCTGCTGCAGCAACTCCAATATATGGCGGTCTACCCTGTCCAGGGACACCTCGCCGTCCTGGCTGGTTCTCATGTTTGTCTTCCTTTAATTCTGATGTTCTGTCCGGTGCAGGAAGAATTCCTGCCCACTTCCCTATCCACCCACTTATTCAGTGATTTTTGCTGCATTTTGAATAAATAGACGAAAAAACACTATGGTTTTTTTCGTAAGATAGTAGAACTTTTTGGAGACAAAGTCATGAAGATCGCTGTGTTGGGCGCCGGGGTAGTCGGCACCACAACTGCCTACTATCTGGCCCGCGCCGGACACGAAGTGGATGTCTACGACAGGCAGGAAGGCCCGGCCCTGGAAACCAGTTTTGCCAATGCGGGGCAGATTTCCTTTGGCTATTCGTCGCCCTGGGCGGCGCCTGGCATTCCTTTCAAAGCCTTGAAATGGCTGTTTGCGGAACACCCGCCCCTGACCATCCGCCCCGATGGCAGCCTTGCGCAACTGCGCTGGATGTTCCAGATGTGGCGCAACTGCACCAGCAGCCGGTACGCGGTCAATAAGGAAAGGCTGTTGCGCATTTCCGATTACAGCCGTCAATGCCTGGAACAACTGCGCAATGAAACCGGCATCCACTATGAGGGGCGCCGTCAGGGCACGTTGCAGCTGTTTCGCACCCAACAGCAAATGGATGCCGCGGGCCGCGACATGCAGGCACTGGCTGAAGCAGGCATCGCTCACGAGCTGCTGGATTCCTCCAGGCTGATTTCGGCGGAACCCGGCCTGGCCACCAGTGCTCATAAATTTGTGGGCGGCTTGCGCACGCCCGATGACGAAACCGGCGACTGCCACCTGTTCACGATCCGACTGGCCGAGCTTGCCCGCCAGGCGGGAGTGCGTTTTCACTACGGCACTGCGCTTGACGCCTTGCACGCACAAGGCGGCGCTGTCACAGGCGTGCAGTCAGGGGCGCATCACATCAAAGCCGACGCTTATGTACTTGCGCTGGGCTCGTGGTCCAGTCGTTTCCTGCAGGGCCTGTTACGCCTTCCCGTGTATCCGCTGAAAGGCTATTCCATCACGGTGCCACTGGCCGATGATGCCCGCGCGCCCGTTTCCACCTTGCTGGATGAAAGCTATAAAGTGGCGCTCACCCGCTTCGATGACAGGATTCGCGTGGGCGGCATGGCAGAGGTGGTTGGCTACGACCTGGGGCTGGACCCGCGCCGCCAGGCCACTCTGGAAATGGTTGTCGATGACGTATTTCCCGGAGCGCGCCAGCCCGGCCAACTGGAGTTCTGGGCCGGTCTGCGCCCCAAAACGCCGGACAGCACGCCGATCATCGGCGCCACCCCCATCAAGGGCCTGTATCTGAATACCGGGCACGGCACGCTTGGCTGGACAATGTCTTGCGGCAGCGGCCGCCTGCTGGCAGATATCATTTCGGGGCATACGCCCGATATCCGCTGCCAGGATTTATCGGTCTACCGCTATTACGGGCCGGTATCTGACACCATGAAGACAGGTGTGGCCGCCACAGCCTGAACAGCGAAATCGACGCTGATCTCGTAACCCACCCGCCTCACCGAGCGTATGGGGATGCCGGTGCCGGCCGCAATGAACTTGCGGCGCAGGCGGCTGACCAACACGCTCAGGCGACGGGCATCCGCCCAGGCATAGCCGCTGACCACGGCGCTGCCATTGGTGTCAGGGCTTTCTATGGCTTCGATAAGGCTGGCATGGCTGGCGCGGCGGCCAGGGGCATGATACAGAGCCAGCATGATGGCCCGTTCCGCGGCTGTCAGTACAACTTCAGCACCGCCTGGCGCCCGGACCACCCAGGCCCGGGACACCAGATGCCAAGGGCCATCGCGCGGCTGGGCGGGCGCACACGCCTGCCCGACCAGCCTGAGCACCGCAGATTCGATGAGTTCGGCAGGCGCGCTTTGGGGCCAGCAGGCATCAATGCCGCTGCCCATTCCCTGCAACAGAGATGCCTCAGTTGTGGAAGGCTGCAGCGCCAGCACGCGCGCCTGAGGGGCGACTGCCCGCAAGGCGCGAGCGGCCTGGCAACACACAACAGGCTCACCCGCCAGCACAACCACATGAGGTTCCTGTGATGCCCCGGCGGCACCGACCGCGGCGCACAGCGCATCTACCCCCGCATACAAACGCAGGCCCAGACCTTGCCTGAGC
>JAAZDZ010000061.1 GCA_012512545.1 Alcaligenaceae bacterium
CCTTGCGTATTGCCCGCCAATTTGGTTTGAAGGTGGTGGAGCCGCGACCGGCGCTGGTGCCGCTGGTATTCGACGCCGCGCAGTGGGCTGACTTTGCAGAACTGAGCGGCGTGGCGCTGGAAGTCGTCGTGCGCAACGTGCCGGGCAGCAGTTCGCCGCCTGGGGCGGCAGGCCAACCCGCTGATTCCGCGCAGCGCAAGCGCTCTAGCGGCGGTAAAGCGGCGCGCCAGGGCGGCAAGGGCGAAAAGCCGGTTGTCCCCTTTCTGGAAGATCTGCTGTTCACGCATCGGGGGCTGTCCGGCCCGGCCATTTTGCAGATTTCCACATTCTGGAATCCGGGCGAAGCCATAGAAATCGACCTGGCGCCCGATACTGATATCGCAACCGGGTTGCTGGCCGCCAAACCGGGCAGCCGCCAGCAAGTGGCAACGGCCCTGGCCGGGCTGTGGCCGCGGCGGCTGGCTGAGCGATGGCTGGCGCAGGCGGGCAATGATCTGGCCCAAGCACGGCTGGCCGATGTGCCCGACCGCCGTTTGCAGGCTCTGGCCGCAGACATTCACCACTGGCAATTGAAGCCCACTGGCACGGCAGGCTACCGCAAGGCGGAAGCCATGCGCGGCGGCGTGGATACCGACGAGCTTGACCAGCGCAGCATGCAGGCCCGCAAGGTGGCAGGTCTGTATTTCATCGGCGAGGCCGTGGATGTGACGGGCTGGCTGGGAGGCTACAACTTTCAGTGGGCCTGGTCTTCGGCTGTGGCCTGCGGGCACGCGCTGTCGGCCTGAACTGACAGATCTGAACTGTACGCTGCCGCCGCTATCGGTTATTCTTCAGCCTGCTGTCATTGCAGAGAGTGGGAGAGAGCCCCATCAGGTGGCCACCGAAGGCGCAAACGCCCATAATCGCTCAGGTATCCCGTACCACTTCTGCATTGCCCCACAAGGGGCAAGGCGGCGCTCTGGAGAGACTCGCCGTTGGCATGCCGCCAACGCAGCGGGCGCCGAAGGTGAACACTCGTATTGCGTGCGGGTCAACTCTCAGGCAAAAGGACAGAAGGGCGGTTTGGCCGGTGTATGGCCGGGCCGTCCATTTTGATATGCCTCTTATCCGGAGTTTTCGTCCATGACGACTGTCTTGAAACAAACCCCCTTGTTTAACGCCCATGTCGCCGCAGGTGCGCGCATGGTCGATTTTGGCGGCTGGAACATGCCCGTGGCCTATGGCTCGCAGATCGAGGAACACCACGCGGTGCGCCAGGCGTCTGGCATGTTCGATGTTTCCCACATGCTGAACGTCGATATCCGCGGGCCGCAGTCCAAGG
This sequence comes from Alcaligenaceae bacterium, assembly GCA_012512545.1. Classification (GTDB taxonomy): domain Bacteria; phylum Pseudomonadota; class Gammaproteobacteria; order Burkholderiales; family Burkholderiaceae_B; genus Yanghanlia. The sequence goes on from JAAZDZ010000061.1 coordinate 1,322, forward strand.
CGTTTTTGCGGCGCCTGCTGGCCAATGATGTCGAGCGCCTTTCGGTGCCTGGCAAGGCGCTTTATTCCTGCATGCTGAATGAACGCGGCGGCGTCATCGACGACCTCATCGTTTACTTTTTCAGCCCCGAATCCTGGCGCCTGGTGGTGAATGCGGGAACCGCGGAAACCGACCTCGAATGGATACAGGCGGTTGCTCAGCGCGAAGGCTTCGATGTCAGCATCATTGCGCAGCGTGAACTCTCCATGCTGGCGGTGCAAGGGCCGGAAGCCCGCGAACGCGTCTGGCAGGTCAGGCCGCAATGGCGCGCC
>JAAZDZ010000062.1 GCA_012512545.1 Alcaligenaceae bacterium
GCCAGCGAGCGTTCGTCTTCGTAGCCGTTGGCAATCATCCACTTGAGCATCACGATGTTGCTGTTGATGTACTCAATAATGGGCTCTTTGTTCAGCCGCACAGTGCAACCGGCTGCCGAGCGTTCTGCCGAAGCGTCGGACAATTCGAATGCCTGTTCGACCTTGAGATCGGGCAGACCTTCGATTTCCAGAATGCGGCCGGAGAAGACGTTCTTTTTGCCTTGCTTGGCGACAGTCAGCAGGCCCTTCTTGATAGCGTAGTAGGGAATGGCATTGACCAGGTCGCGCAGGGTAACGCCGGGTTGCAACTCGCCTTTGAAACGCACCAGCACAGATTCGGGCATGTCCAGCGGCATGACGCCTGTGGCGGCGGCAAAAGCCACCAGGCCGGAACCTGCGGGGAAGCTGATACCAATGGGGAAGCGGGTATGCGAGTCGCCACCGGTACCGACGGTGTCAGGCAGCAGCATGCGGTTCAGCCAGCTGTGAATCACGCCGTCGCCTGGACGCAGTGAGATACCGCCACGGGTGCTGATGAAATCAGGCAGGGTGTGGTGGGTTTTAACGTCAACAGGCTTGGGGTAGGCGGCAGTGTGGCAGAAGGACTGCATCACCAGATCGGCCGAGAAGCCCAGGCAAGCGAGGTCTTTGAGCTCGTCGCGGGTCATGGGGCCGGTGGTGTCCTGGCTGCCTACGGAAGTCATGCGTGGTTCGCAGTAGGTGCCGGGGCGCACGCCTTGGCCTTCCGGCAGACCGCAGGCGCGGCCGACCATTTTCTGTGCCAGGGTGAAGCCCTTGCCGGAGTCTTCCGGGTTCTTGGGCAGACGGAACAGGGTGGAAGGGGGCAGGCCCAGTGCTTCGCGTGCCTTGGCCGTCAGGCCACGACCAATAATGAGCGGAATCCGGCCGCCGGCGCGGACTTCGTCGAACAGGACTTCCGACTTCACTGTGAATTCGGCAATGACTTCACCGTTCTTGAGCGCCTTGCCTTCGTACGGGCGCAGTTCAATCACATCGCCCATTTCCATTTGGGAGACGTCCAGTTCGATGGGCAGAGCGCCCGCGTCTTCCATGGTGTTGTAGAAAATGGGAGCAATTTTGCCGCCCAGGCAAACGCCGCCGAAACGCTTGTTCGGCACGTAGGGGATGTCTTGGCCGGTGAACCACAGCACCGAGTTGGTGGCCGACTTACGGCTGGAACCCGTGCCGACCACGTCGCCAACATAGGCGACCAGATGGCCTTTTTCCTTCAGTGATTCGATAAACGCGACCGGGCCGCGCTTGCCGTCTTCCTCAGGCTCGAACGCAGCGCCTTCACGCTTGTTCTTGAGCATGGCCAGCGCGTGCAGCGGGATATCGGGGCGGGTGGTGGCGTCGGGAGCGGGCGAGAGATCGTCCGTGTTGGTTTCGCCAGGCACCTTGAAAACGGTGATGGTGAGGCTTTCGGGCAGCTCGGGGCGCGAGGTGAACCATTCGGCGTCAGCCCAGCTTTGCAGCACGGCCTGAGCGTTGGCATTGCCGTTGTCGGCCTTTTCCTTGACATCGTGGAAGGCGTCGAACATCAGCAGAGTGTGCTTGAGACCTTCGGCGGCAACGGGGCCAAGTTCCGGGTTGTCCAGCAATTCGATCAGGGCGCTGATGTTGTAGCCGCCCAGCATGGTGCTCAGCAGTTCGGTGGCGCGGCGAGCGTCGATCAGGGCACAGGTTTCCTTGCCCAGCGCCAGTGCGGCCAGGTAGGACGCCTTGACCATGGCGGCTTCGTCCACACCAGCGGGCACGCGGTGGGTGATGAGATCGACCAGAAACTGCTCTTCGCCAGCGGGCGGGTTTTTCAGCAATTCGATGAGTGCAGCAGTCTGCTGGGCGGACAGCGGCAGGGGAGGGATGCCCAACGC
>JAAZDZ010000063.1 GCA_012512545.1 Alcaligenaceae bacterium
ACGGTGTTGCGGTCAAGAAACACCTGAATGCGCCCGGAGCCGTGCTGCAGGGTGGCGAAACTGGCCTTGCCCATGACGCGCTTGAGCATCATGCGGCCTGCGACCTTCACCTGTTTACCGGCGTGTTCGAGTTCTTCTTTTTCCAGTTCGCCATAGGCTTGATGCAGCGCGGCCGCCTGGCTGTCGGGCTGGAAATCGTTGGGGTAGGCAATGCCGTCGGCGCGCAGGCGCGCCAACTTGCCCCGGCGCTCCGCAATCAGGCGGTTTTCTTCAGCGGCAAGCGGGGTGGGCGTCGGTTCGTTCATGTTTGGGAAGGGATATCGTAGTTGCGTATGTCGTCCAGGATTTCATGCCCGAAACGATCGCTGGCGACGTGTTGAAGGATGCGGCTCGCTGTGGATTCCGGGCTGGCGAGCTGCCCCTGTTCGTGTAATTGCAGAAAGCGGTCGAGATCGGGGAACTGCCCACGGTCACTGCCACGGATGTGGATCTGCATGTCGGTGTCGATGACGCCAGGCGCCACGGCGGCCACGCGCAAATGAGGGTTTTCCTCTGCCAGCACGCGGGTGTAGTGGTCCAGAGCCGCCTTGGTTGCGCAATAGACAGGCCATCCGGCGGTGGGGCTGCGGCCTGCACCAGAGGAAATATTGACAATGCGCCGGTCGGCATCCGGGGGTGTGGAGCGCAGGAAGGCGGCAGTCAGCACCATGGCGGCCACCACGTTCAGGTTGAAGGCCGTTTCGATGGATTCCGCATCGAACAGGCCATTGGTGAGGCTGACAGGGTCCACCGTGCCCGCATTATTCAGCAGCAGATAATGCGAGGCGCCGCCGGGCAGGGCGGCGCTCATCAGGCCGGCTGCCGACTCGATGGAGGCGGGCCGGGAAAGGTCGGCCTGAAGCTGTTGCAGACGCGCGCCGTGCCGTTGGGCTGTTTCAGCCAGCGCAGGGCTGGTGCCGCGCGCCAGGGTGATGACCGTGGCGCCCGCAGCCAGAAGCTGTCCGGCCATGGCCAGGCCCAGGCCGCGAGACGCGCCTGTGATAACGGCAACGGTGGAGGTGTCCATGTCAGACTCCTTGCTTGAGGCTGGCGATGATGAAAGGGTCGAGGTCGCCGTCCAGCACCTTCTGGGTGTTGGAGATTTCTACGTTGGTGCGCAGATCCTTGATGCGGCTCTGGTCCAGCACGTAAGAGCGGATCTGGTGGCCCCAGCCCACATCGGTCTTGGAGTCTTCCAGTTTCTGCTGTTCGGCCATGCGCTGGCGCAGTTCGAGTTCAAACAGCCGCGATCTGAGCATGGACATGGCTTCGGCGCGGTTGCGGTGCTGGGAACGGTCGTTCTGGCACTGCACCACAATGCCGGAAGGCATGTGGGTGATACGCACGGCGGAGTCCGTTTTATTGACGTGCTGGCCCCCGGCGCCGCTGGCGCGGTAGGTGTCGATGCGCAGATCGGCGGGGTTGACCTCGATTTCGATGGAATCATCGACTTCGGGGTAGACGAACACGCTGGCAAACGAAGTGTGGCGGCCGTTGGAAGAGTCGAACGGGCTTTTGCGCACCAGGCGGTGCACGCCGGTTTCGGTGCGCAGGTGGCCGTAGGCGTATTCGCCCGACACCTTGATGGTGGCGGATTTCAGCCCCGCGACTTCGCCTTCGGACTCTTCCAGCACTTCCGTTTTGAAATCCTTGTGTTCGCAATAACGCAGGTACTGCCGCAGCAGCATGGAGGCCCAATCCTGGGCTTCGGTGCCTCC
>JAAZDZ010000009.1 GCA_012512545.1 Alcaligenaceae bacterium
ACTCAATATCAACAAGGCTTTTGTTTCAGAATGGCGGCCCGGCGCGGCTGGCAGCGTCAAGGGTGCCATGGCGGCCCTGGCCAGCGTTGTTCTGGCTCTGAGCGTTGCGCCGGGCAGCGTTCAGGCGCAGGGCGCGCAGGCGGCTGAGCTCGCCCCCCAGGTGATTGAACGCCTCAAAGGCATGGCGCCCGGCGCCCCGCTGCCCAAAGAAGGCCAGTATGTCCATATCCCGCCGACCATGGATGAGCTTGAGGAAACGAATCTGCATCCGAAGCTGAAGGAAACTATCCGGCGCGGGCATGATCTGTTCATCAATACTCAGCAATTGCGCGGTAAAAACGTGTTCAACGATATGAACTGCGCCAGTTGCCACATGGGGGAAGGCCGCTTGCCGTTTTCCAGCCCGGTCTGGCCTGCCGCCGTGGTTTTGCCGAATTTCCGCCCCAAGAATGGTCATGTCAACAATCTTGAAGAAAGAATCGCAGGCTGTTTCGTCTACTCCATGAACGGCCAGCCGCCTGCCTATGGCAGCGACGATATGGTGGCACTGGCAACCTATCACCAATGGCTGGCCAAGGGCGTTCCCATCTATCAGTCGGGCAATACGCTGTATGGGCGGGGTTATCCCCGTCTGCCTGAACCCGAGATCAAGCCCGAGGCCATACGTGGCAAGGCGGTGTACGAAGCGCAATGCGCGCTGTGCCATTCAGCCGATGGCTCCGGCCACAAGCAGGATGGCACGGTGGTGTTTCCCGCTGTGTGGGGCGATGGCTCCTACAACTGGGGGGCGGGTATTTCGAGGCTCTTCACCCTGGCGTCATTCGTCAAGCACAATATGCCGCTGGGCCAGCCCAACACGCTGACCGACCAGCAAGCCTGGGATCTCGCTCAGTACATTGACAGCCAGGAACGGCCTCAAGACCCCCGTTATACGGGTGATATCGCCGAAACCCGCGCGCTTTACGAGGAAACTTTCCATAAGCATTCCTTGTATGGCGTGGAAGTCGATGGCCATGTGCTGGGCGATCACGCCAATACGGGCGAAAAGCCTTTCCTCAAGCCCGAAGGCGTGCTGCGGTCGCGTGATTACAGCGGCAGGCAATAAGGCGGCGTCTGCCCGAGCCCCGTCCTTCAGGACGGGGTTGCGGCTTGCAGCCGGTATGGGCCAGGGTCGGTGACATCCAGCTGTTCGGGCAGCAGGTGGTCCCGGGCGTAGGTGTCCCAGACGCGGTCTGCGATGAACAGCGCGTAAAGGTCGGGGTCGATATGGCCGCCGACCGCCATGTTTTTGAGAATCGACAGCGCTTGCGATAGCTTCATGGGCGGCTTGTAAGGGCGGTCGCGGGCGGTCAGGGCTTCAAAGACATCGGCAATTGCCATCATGCGCGCAGGCCATGACATTTCGTCGCCGCGCAGCCCGCGCGGGTAGCCGGTGCCATCTACTTTTTCGTGATGGCCGCCCGCGTATTCGGGCACGCGCGCCAGGTGTTTGGGGAAGGGCAGACCTTCCAGCATCTGGATGGTGACATTGATGTGATCGTTGATGCGTTCGCGTTCGGCATGGCTGAGCGTGCCGCGCGAAATGCACAGCATGTCTGTTTCCTCGGGGCTGAGCAGAGGCTGTTCCACGCCCTGGTGGTCGTGCCAGGTCAGGGTGGCGATACGGCGCACGCGCTCCTGGTCTTCAGGACGCATGAACTCGCTGCCGGTATTGGCCTGTTCCAGAAAGGCGCAGTCTTCACGCAGCGCGGCAACGCGGGCCTCAAGCGCCTGGCGTTCAGCAGGGTCGGGGCTTTCCAGGCAATGCAGCCGGGTTTGGGAAATAAGGGCAGCGAATCGCGCTTTCACGGCCTCAATGCGGTCGCACAAGGCGTGCAGTTTGGTGGATTTGTCCAGCAGGGAATCGGGCGTGCTCAGCTTGCCGCAATCGTGCAGCCAGGCGGCCACATGCAGTTCATACCAGCCGCTTTCATCCAGACTGAAATCCTTCAGCGGGCCTGCTTCGGCGCGGCAGGCGGCTTGTGCCAGGAGTTCGGTGAGGACGGGCACACGCTGGCAATGGCCGGAAGTATGAGGCGATTTGGCATCAATGGCTTGCGCAATGGCCTGGATGAAGGCGTCCAGCAGATCGCGGTGCGCCTGCAGCAGCTTCTGGTTATCAAGCGTGATGGCGGCGCTGGAAGCCAGCGCGGCGGCAATGGGTTCCAGCCAGGAGGCGAACGGAATGGTTTCACCCGTGGCGGGGGCCTTGGCGTTGATCAGTTGCAGCACGCCGATAACATCGCCCGCATGGTTGATGAGCGGCAGGGTCAGCAGGGACTGCGAACGGTAGCCTGAGTTTTCGTCGAAAGCGCGGGTGCCGGAGAAATCGAATTCCTCGACGGTGTAGGCGTCTTTGATATTGGTGGCCTGGCCCTGGTGGTAAACGAAGGCGCAGATATTGCGGTGGTTCGGGCTGCCATCGGGCAGGGTCAGGGGAATTTCGGGAAACGTGACCGGCTGGCCGGATGTGCCGCCCAGCCGCAGGCCCAGCGCATCGTTGCGCACCACTTCAAAGCGCAGTGCAGGGCGGCCTTCGTGTTTGTGGGCAATGTACAGCGAGCCCCCTTCGGCATGGGTGAGATCTTGCGCGGCCTCGATGATCTGTTCATACAGCCGGGCGATATTGCGTTCGCCGGATAATGCCAGGACGATTTGCAACAGGCGCTGGAAGGTCGCGTGATCGGGTTGGGTGTTGGGCATGGCAGAGCGCTCGCTTCAGTACCCTTGGCTGCTGAGATCGGGTGTTTGGGTCAGGTCGGGCACGCGCACGACTTCTGTTTCGATTGTGCCATCTGCGTGCAGCGTGAGCCAGCGGTAGCCGGGGGCGACTGTGTCCAGGGAGAAATCCTGGCTGCCCGGGCGGAACTGAAAGCAGGTGGCGGGCGTGGCCATCAGGCGCAGCGTGCGGCTGCCGCCATGGTGTGGCAGGGGCAGGCTGCCATCGTAGGCTTGATGCACATGCCCCCACAGCAGGGCGCGCACCTGCGGGTAACGGGCCAATTGCGCAAAGAAAGCGGCGGAGTTGTCGATAACCATGGTGTCCAGCCAGGCGCTGCGCAGCGATATGGGGCTGTGGTGCATGGCAAGCAGCACATGGCGCGGGTCGTCAGCCTGCGCCAGTGCGTCAAGCAGGGCCAGCTGGTCTTCGCCCAGGTGCCCGCCGCTTTCCCCGGGGATGGTGGAATCGAGCAGCACAATACGCCAGTGGAGCAGCTCTACCACCGGCGCTGCCACAGAGCCGAGAACATGGTGAAAGACTGCACGGTCATCGTGATTACCGGGCAGGGCGTGGACCGGCAGCTGCAGTTGCCTGGCCATGCGCAGAAAACGCGCATACCCTTCAGGGCTGCCATCCTGTGTGAGATCGCCTGTGGCGAGCAGGTGCTCCGGCCCCCGGCTGTGGCGCTGGAGATGCTCAAGCACGCCTTGCAGATTGTCGTTGGTATTGATGCCCAACAACGTTGCCGCCGGGTCAGCAAACAGATGGGGGTCTGTCAGCTGAGCAATGACGACGGCTTCGGAAAGGTGCTCAGGCATAGGGGTTCCGCCAAGTGTTTTGATGCACGATATGTATCTAAAATAAACTCAATGCGTCAAGTTTATTTCATTCACAGTAGAATCAGGGGTTATCCGCGTGTCGGTTCAACTGAGCGCCAGGGTCGCATCTGGCTTTTTTCAGAGAAGTGCAGAATGCTCTGGCCTATTATCGTTGGATAACATGTCTGATAAACAACAATTATTAACGGATGTTCTCAACCATTCCCTGCGCCGCCTGCATCCTCTGCATCGGGTGGTCTGCAGCGTCAGGGGCGCCCTGAACCATTCCCCGGCTCAAGTCATCCGCCGCTTCCTCAGAGAGTGGCGTGCCGTCGTGGCGGGTCTGGTTGTTGGCGGCCTGCCCTGTGTGGGCCTGGCGCAAACGGCGGGCCTGTCGCCTGATCAGCAACTGCAGCTCGACCGGGGCAAGGCGCAGCTGGCTGCAGGCCAGGGTGAACGCGCCTACGAATTTCTGGAACCTCTGGAAGACCAGCTGGCGGGCAATGTTGAATACGACTTCCTGCTTGGGCAGGCCGCCCTGGCGGCGGGCCATGCGTCGCGGGCCGCGTTTGCCTTTGAGCGCTGCCTGTCCGTCAACCCCCTGCAGGCGTTTTACCTGGAGCGCATGCAGGGAGAGCCCGCCGCGCTGCCAGCGGATTGGGACGGCGTACACACGCACTTCAGCAAATAGAGCGCTTCAGGAAGCGCTGAACCATTCGCACGGCCAGCCTGCGCCTTTAAAGCCCGCCCGCGCAGTTCACTACGGTGCCGGTCATATAAGACGCTGCAGGCGACAGCAGCCATACAACGGTTTCGGCGATTTCTTCGGGCTGGGCCAGCCTGCCCATGGGAATGCGCGGGGCCACGCGCTGCGGCCGGTCGGGTTCGCCAGCCGTGGCGTGGATGTCGGTCAGGGTGGAGCCGGGCGATGCCGCGCACACTCGTATGCCATGTTCCGCGACCTCGCGCGCCAGGCCCAGGGTGAAGGTTTCCACTGCCGCCTTGCTGGCGGCATAGTGAATGTATTCGTTGGGGCTGCCGGTGCGGGCGGCGATGGAAGAGATGTTGACAATGACACCCGGCAGGCCGTTTTTGCGGAAACGTTCTACAGCCTGACGGCAGCATTCCATGGTGCCGAAAACATTCACACGGAATACCTGTTCGATGGTGGCGTTGCGGGTGTCGGCAAAGGGGCCGATAGGGCCGGTGATGCCGCTGTTGTTCACCAGGGCGGTGATGGCGCCAAGCTGTTCTTCCGCCTGCGCGAACATGCGGGAAATGTCAGCCGGGCTGGCGACATCGCCCTGAATGACGGCCGCCTTGCGCCCGCGCCTGCGAACGGCTTCTGCGACCTGCTGGGCGGCGGCTTCATTCTGGACATAGCTGATGGCGACATCGAAGCCGTCGCGCGCAGCGAGAATCGCAGTGGCTGCGCCAATGCCGCGGCTGGCTCCCGTGATCAGGACTACAGGGGTTGCTTCTGCCATATTGCCTCCCAGGGCGGTGATGCGGATTGTGGCCCATTATGACGCATCTGGCCGCCCGCATGAACAGGGGCGGGCCTGCCTGTGACGAAGGTTCTGGTGGCCGGGCGCTAACCTGCGTAGAACATCAGCTTGGCAAGCAGAACAATAGCCACCACGTGGATGAAGACGCTGATATGGATGCGTTGCGAGGCGCGCGAGCGCAGACGCCCCATGCGATGCAGGGCCATGGCTGTCAGGAAATGGCCGAAAACGCTCAAGGCCAGCAGGATTTTGATGGACAGCAGCAGGCCGAAACTGGAAGCCGTGGGAGCCGCCAGCGCATGGCGGTGAAACCAGGAAAGCCCGAAGCCCGCGCCAAAAAGCAGCAGCAGTACCCAGGGCATGATGGCGCGGGCGCGGGTGCCGATCGCGCCTTCCACGCTGCGCATGGCTTCCTTGGGAACATGCTTGCGTATGCCTTCAAGCATGATGACTTCAAAAAAAACGGTGCCGACAAACATGATGGCGGCAAAAAGATGAAGAATGACAAGCAGAGGGTAGGACATGGAGGCAATGGCTATATAAGGTAGCGATATTCCCATGATTGTGAACCCATAAGCCTTGATGTGTCTTAACATTCCATCAAAGCAGGCCCAATACATTGCAGGCTGCTCTGTTTGTGGCCCGCAACACTCAAGCGGAGACGACACGATGAGCATTTCCAAGCGCAGGCGTTCAGCAAATATCGTGGAAGGCGCAGAGCGGGCTCCCAACCGCTCCATGTACTACGGCCTGGGGTATACCGACGCCGACTTTTCCAAGCCCATGGTGGGCATTGCCAATGGCCATAGCACCATTACGCCCTGCAACAGCGGGCTGCAGAAGCTGGCCGATGCCGCAGTCGAAGCGATTCAGCAGGCAGGCGGCAACCCCCAGGTGTTTGGCACCCCCACCATTTCCGATGGCATGTCCATGGGCACCGAAGGCATGAAATACTCTCTGGTGTCGCGCGAAGTCATTGCCGATTGCGTCGAAACCTGCGTGCAGGGCCAGTGGATGGACGGCGTACTGGTGATTGGCGGCTGCGACAAAAACATGCCTGGCGGAATGATGGGCATACTGCGTTCCAATGTGCCCGCCATTTATGTCTATGGCGGCACCATTATGCCGGGCCGCCTGAACGGTAACGATCTCAACATCGTCAGCGTGTTCGAGGCCGTGGGCGAACATGCGGCGGGCCGCTTGAGCGACAGCGGCCTGAAGGATATCGAGCGCCATGCGATTCCCGGCTCTGGTTCGTGCGGCGGCATGTATTCGGCCAACACCATGAGCGCGGCCTTTGAAGCCATGGGCATGAGTCTGCCGTATTCATCAAGCATGGCCAATATCCACGACGAGAAAACCGCATCCGCAGCGGAATCCGCGCGCGTGCTGCTGCAGGCCATTGAGCGTGATCTCAAGCCGCGCGACATCATTACCCGCGAAGCCATTGAAAACGCGGTGGCCGTCGTCATGGCAGTGGGCGGTTCCACCAATGCGGTGCTGCATATGCTGGCCATTGCCCATGCCGCCGAGGTCGAATGGAGCATTGACGACTTTGAACGGGTGCGGCGCAAGGTGCCAGTGATTTGCGACCTCAAGCCCAGCGGCCATTACCTCACCGTGGATTTCCACCGGGCGGGCGGCGTGCCCCAGGTCATGAAGCTGCTGCTGGATGCCGGCCTGCTGCATGGCGATTGCCTGACCATCACCGGGCGCACCGTGGCCGAAACCCTGCGCGATGTGCCGCCCGCGCCTCCGCCGGGGCAGGATGTCATCCGCCCGCTGGATCGCGCTCTGTATGCCGAGGGGCATCTGGCGATTCTGAAAGGCAATCTGGCGCCCGAAGGTTCGGTGGCGAAGATCACCGGCCTGAAAAACCCGGTCATGTCCGGCCCGGCGCGGGTGTTTGAAGATGAGCAGTCCGCCTTGAAAGCCATACTCGATGGCCGTATTCAGGCGGGCGACATCCTGGTGCTGCGCTACCTGGGGCCGAAAGGCGGCCCTGGCATGCCGGAAATGCTGGCGCCGACCAGCGCGCTCATCGGCGCGGGTCTGGGCGATTCCGTAGGCTTGATCACCGATGGCCGGTTTTCCGGCGGCACCTGGGGAATGGTGGTGGGGCATGTGGCCCCCGAAGCCGCAGAAGGCGGCTGCATTGCCTTGGTGAAAGAAGGCGACCAGATCACAATCGACGCCCACCGCCAGGCCCTGGAATTGCATGTGGAGGATAATGAACTCGCCCAGCGGCGCGCCGCATGGTCGGCGCCGCCTCCGCGCTATACGCGGGGCGTGCAGGCCAAGTTCGCCTTCAACGTCTCAAATGCCAGCACGGGCGCCGTTCTCGACCGTTTTTGATTTCTTCCAAGGAAGTGATGTGGCAACACCCGAACAACGCGCTTTGCAGCGCGACATCATTGAACAGCTTTATGTGAGTCCTGCCTTCGATCCGGTGTCTGAAATCAAGTGCCGCAGCGAATTCCTGGCAAATCATCTGCAGTCCGCCGGTTTGCGCACGCTGGTGCTGGGCATCAGCGGCGGGGTGGATTCTCTTGTGGGCGGGCTGCTTGCGCAGCGGGCGGTGGAACTGTGCCGCGCGCGCTGCTACGAGGCAGCCTTCATCGCCATGCGCCTGCCGTATGGCGAACAGGCGGACGAATCCGATGCCCAGCTCAGCCTGCGGGTGATTCAGCCCGACGAAACCCTGGTGGTGGATGTCAAACCCGCCAGCGATTCCATTCTTGAGCAATGCCTGGCTGCGGGGCTGGAATTCCGCGACGCCAGCCAGAGGGATTTCGTGCATGGCAATATCAAGGCGCGCCAGCGCATGGTGGCGCAATTTGCCGTGGCGGGCGCCCGGCAAGGGCTGGTAGTGGGCACTGACCACGCGGCGGAAGCGCTGATGGGCTTTTTCACCAAGTTTGGCGACGGCGCGGCGGATGTCATGCCGCTTACGGGTCTGAACAAGCGCAGGGTGCGCGCATTGGCCGAAATCATGGGCGCGCCGCCCGAACAAGTATATAAAGTGCCTACGGCCGATCTTGAAAGCCTCAGCCCCTTGCAGCCTGACGAACTCGCCCTGGGCGTCAGCTACGATGAGATCGACGACTTCCTCGAAGGCAAAAGCGTGTCAGATACCGCCTACGAAACCATTTTTGCAACCTTCCGCCGCACAGCGCACAAAAGAGCGCTGCCCGCATTTCCTGTCATCGCCTGAGCGTTGCCGGGCAATGTGAAGGGCAGGCGCACGGCTTGTGGTGATTCACCGCAAGCCGTGCGCTGGGCCATTACATGCGCGAAGGCTTGGGCGTATTGGCAGTGCTGGCTGGCAGAGTGGGGTATTCCACCACAGGCTGATCACCGGTGAGGGTGTGCAGGAAGGCCGTGATGGATTTCACTTCTTCCTCGTTCAGCTCGGTACCCAGCTGGCTGGTGCCCATGAGAGCCACGGCTTCTTCAAGGCTCCAGACTTCGCCACTGTGGAAGTAGGGCGCGGTCAGAGCGATGTTGCGCAGCGGCGCGGCACGGAACACGTATTCGTCGGAAGCGGTGTTCGTGACGTCGAAGCGGCCACGGTCGCCTTCAGGCAGGACATCGGCGCCGGGGCGCTTGACCAGACCGAAGGGGTAGTAGTTCTGACCACCGAAGTTCACACCGGAGTGGCAGGCAATACAGCCTTTGTCGATGAACAGGCGCAGGCCGCCAATTTCTTGCTCGTTGAGCGAGTTGCTGCCCAGCAGGAACTGGTCCATGCGCGAGTTGGGTGTAATCAGGGTGGACTCAAACGCTTCCAGCGCCTTGGCGACGGTATCAAAGCTGACAGGCTGCTTTTCATCCGGGAAGGCCGCGGTGAATTTTTCCACATAGGTGGGGATGCTGCGCAGGGTTTCTTCCACGAATTCGGGCGTGGCGTTCATTTCGACGCTGGCCTGAATCGGGCCCTTGGCCTGTTCTGCGAGATCGGGCGCGCGGCCATCCCAGAACTGGGCGGCGTTGAACACGGCGTTCAGAACGGTAGGAGAGTTGCGGGGGCCGTGCTGCCAGCCATGGCCGACCGAAGCCGGAATGTTGTCGGCGCCGCCTGTGCCTACGCTGTGACAGGTGTTACAGGTAATGATGTGGCTTTTGGACAGGCGCGGCTCGAACCACAGCCACTGGCCGAGTTCGATCTGTTCGGGAGTGAGACCTTTTTCCTTGATGACGACATCGGCAGTTGGAATGGGCTTGAACAGATTGTTGGCCAGGGTGCGCAGTTCTTCGACGCTGGAGTCGGCTGCCATGGCTGATGAGCCCATCGCGAAGGCCGAAAGCACAGCTACGGTGAGGCGTTTATACATAGTTAATCCCCCTGTTACGGTAAAGGTTATTTATAGGGTTATATCATCATGCTGTGACCGTTAGGGAATTGATGCGAATCAAATGTTCTGCAAGCTTCACAAATTTTTGGATGGCTCTATAGTGAATCTGTCAAGTACTCCGGGTGGGGCAGGCCGTTCAGCGTAAAATGGTTGATCGCGTCACGGTTCCGCAATCGTTTTTTACAGGGTTTGTCGCGCTCTGGCGCACAGCATGAAGCAAGCCATTAATTGTGCTGAGTGTGATACACCGGCAGTTCCCGCAAGGCGAATTCTGCACTTTGGCGGCGAATCTCCACACGGTCTCCCTGAAACCTGCGCGTAGCTGAAAAAACCGCGACGCCCTCCGGCACGCTTTGCGATCTGAACGCCCAGGCGAAGCACTGGGTTCCCGCAGGCACTTCATCGTCGGTGTCGTCCACCACCCCCGTATTCGATATGGCCACGTTCGCCCGGCTGCGCGCCAGCGCACCCAAAGCCATCTCGCGCGCGACGGGTTCGCTGGTCAGATTGTGGCGCAGAATAGTGATTTCACTCACTTTCAGGCAGCGGCGCTTTGCTTGTTCTGAGTAGGTGACGAAAGAGCAGTCAAGCAGCGCTCCGGCGCCCGGAACATCCGCCAGGGTGGCGGCAATCAGGCCCGCGGTACATGATTCAGCTGTTGCCAGCACCAGCTTGTGCTCACGCATGTAATCCGCTATTTGTTCAATGTCTTTCATGTCAGCGTCTCCAGAGCTGCGGTTGCAGGGGATGCGCTGATGGGGCAAGTGCCGGGCCATCAATCGGACGGCGCTGGCAGTGGCGGTGGCGCCCAAAGCGCTACAGGCATGGAGCTTGCTTGATATGGCCCTCAGCAAGGAGCCAATAGATGAATCTTCTCAGTAAATTCTATGCCGTCAGTCTGGTCTATTTTGGCCTGGCCTCGGCTGCCGGAGCACAGGGCCTGACTGTTTCTCCCGAATCTTCTGCCAGCAAGGCCGGGCAAGAGCGGCCGACACAATTTGAACACCCCATGCTTGAAGAACGCAGCAGCCACAATATGCGGCGCTCGTCAGAACAAGGGCCGCGGATAGAGCGACGTGCCGGGCAGGACGTATTGCGGGATGGGGAAATACAGCGTAATACTGTTCCTGAAGGCAGCGACTTCAACAGTCAGACTGAACGGCGCCGGGATGGACAAAAGCAGAACCCGCTTTCCAGGCCCGGTCAGGCAGACTGATTTCCGCTTGGCCTATTTTCGTTTTTCAAGGAGCGCTTCATGAATAACCATGTATACAAGAGTGTCGAGCTGACCGGCTCTTCAACAACAGGTATCGAAGACGCCGTCAATACGGCGATTGCGCGTGCCAGCGATACGCTGCGTAATATCAGCTGGTTTGAAGTCGTGGAAACGCGCGGCCATGTCAAGGACGGCAAGGTTGCGTACTGGCAGGTCACCATCAAGGTGGGGTTCACGCTCGAGTGAGGGAACCCCTTTGCCTGAAGAGCCGTGTGTTGCGGAGGTGTCAGCCGGTTTCGCCGGTGCGCAGCACGCGGTTTACGGAAAAGCCCAATTGGGCGGCATAGCGCAGCATCTGCTGAAGGGCTGCGCGATCTGGCGTGCGGCTGCGGCCCAGCATCCAGAGACAGCGGCGATCTGGCGTGCCTATCATGGCGTGCAGGTAGCCAGGGTCTACATAGAGCACCCAGTGGTCGCGCCAGACCGAAGATGGCGCCGAAAGCCAGTCTGAGCTGAAACGGATTTCAAGTTTGGCCGGATCAATGGGGTGATCCCTTTGCACTGGCCTGGCCTCGGCCCGGGCGTCGAGTATCTGGCATTCAGAGTTTGAACAGCTGAAATGAACCGCCAGGGTGTTGTCTTCGTGCCAGGTGTAATCGGCTGTGACTTCGCCCGTGCAATCCAGCTGGTAATTGTTGGGCAGCCGCGCATACTCGTACCAGAGGCCCGCATACCTGCGCAGGTCAAGGTTGGGATGCGTTAAAAGTTGTGATTCCTGTTTAGTCGCCAGCAACCGCATACAAACCTCCTGTCACTTGTCTGATGTGGGCATGGGCAAGTGTCATTCCTGAAAATGCGCCTGCCCACCCGTTTTTCTGGATGGTTTTCGCTGAGTATATTACCCACGCCCCAAAAAGGGCATTTTTGTGGCCATGACTGTCATGAATTGCACATTGGCATCCAGCGGTAATCGGGCCATGTAGACAATGGCCTGGGCAACGTGCCCGACATCCATAAGGGGCTCGGGGCGGGTTGAGCCATCGGCTTGCATGACGCCGCTGCGCATGATGTCCGTCATATCGCTGGCGGCATTGCCGATGTCGATCTGGCCGCAGGCGATGTCATAGGCGCGGCCATCCAGTGATGTGGCCTTGG
>JAAZDZ010000064.1 GCA_012512545.1 Alcaligenaceae bacterium
CGTGATTCTTGTAGTATTCCTTGAACAGGCCCGGGCTTTTGACCTGGATCTCGCCATTCTCGGCCACCCGGATTTCCACCCCGGCAACAGGCTGCCCGACGGTATCCGCCCGTACCTGGCCGTCGGCCTGGACGCAGACGAACACTGAGGTTT
The DNA here is from genome assembly GCA_012512545.1 of Alcaligenaceae bacterium. Lineage (GTDB taxonomy): Bacteria > Pseudomonadota > Gammaproteobacteria > Burkholderiales > Burkholderiaceae_B > Yanghanlia. The sequence goes on from JAAZDZ010000064.1 coordinate 154, forward strand.
CGGTTGAGCCATACAACTGCTTGAGATTGATGCCAATGGAGCGGTAGAACTCGAAGAGATCAGGGCCGATGGCCTCGCCTGCGGTGTAGGCGACCCGCACGCGACTCATGCCCAGGGCATTGCGCAGGGGACCGTAAATGAGGAAATCGCCGATGCGGTACTGCAGGCGATCCCAGGCGCCGACCGAGCCATCCTTGTCGAGAATACGGGTGCCCACGCGCTTTGCCAGGCCCATGCAGGCATGGTAGAGCTTGCGCTTTATCGCGCTGGCGTCTTCCATGCGGATCATCACCTGTGTCAGCAGGTCCTCAAGAACACGCGGCGGCGCAAAGTAATAGGTTGGGCCGATGTCGTGCATGTCGATCGAGACTGTCTCGGGCGACTCCGGGTGATTGACCGTAAAGCCCGTTACCAGGAACTGCGTGTACGAAAACATGTTCTGGCCTATCCATGCCGGCGGCAGGTAGGCAAGCACATCTTCGTTTTCGGTGAGCCCTTCGAGCTGCTGAATGGCAACAGCGCGGTCGATCAGTGCGTGATGCGTCAGCACCACCCCCTTGGGCTTGCCCGTTGTGCCCGAGGTATAGAACATGGCAGCCGCTTCATCAGCCCCCACGCTGGCCGTTTCCTGAGTGACGTGATCAGGGTTGGCGGCCTGGAACTTGCGGCCTTCGTCGATCAGACCCTCGAAGCTCAGCAGACCTTCATCGGTATAGTTGCGCAGGCCGCGCGGGTCGTCATAGACAATATGACGCAGCGCCGGGCAGTCTTCCTGGGCCTCAAGCATCTTATCGACCTGTTCCTGGTCTTCAACCACCGCCACCTGGATTTCGGCATCCTGCAGCACGTAGAGCATTTCAGCTGCGATGGCATCTTGATAGAGAGGCACAGGTATCGCACCCAGATACTGGGCTGCTATCATTGCGAGATAGAGGCGGGGCCGGTTTTCACCCACTATGGCGACGTGGGCGCCCTTGCGCACGCCCAGGGCCGCCAGCCCGTTGGCCAGCTCAACGGCTTGCTGCGCCACCTGGCTCCAGGTAATAGTCTGCCAAATGCCAAGATCTTTCTCGCGCATGGCAGGCCGTTGCCCGCGATGCTGCGCATGGTATTGCACCCACGCAGGAAAAGTCGTCGGCAAACCCGACGATGGGGTCGGTGTTTGATGTGCCACTTTGTCTCCTTCAGCCTAAGCCTGGCTTCGTCATTAGCGAAGCGTTCTGTATTCGGCCGGACACATTACTATTTGTGTACATTGGCGAATGTCATGCGTCCGGTATTACTAAAGTATCGCTTCAGTTAAGGTATAACTGTCGCTGTTGCGACATTCGATTCCGCCTTAGGGGTAATTCCTCATGAGTCTTGAGCAGTCCCTTTTGACCACCACCGCCTGGTTTCCTGTATTGGAATCCGACGAGCAAGAACGGGTGCTGCGCGATCTGCATAGTACTTGTTACCCGCCTGGCGCCATGATTGAGCGCAAAGGCGAGCTCGCCACCTCGTGGCTGGGCGTACAAGAGGGTCTGGCCAGAATTTCAGTGGGCAACCCCGATGGTAAGCTGGCATCTCTGACAGGCATGCCTGCCGGCAGCTGGTTCGGTGAAGGCTCACTGCTCAAGCACGAAAAGCGCAGGTATGACGTTGTCGCCCTGCGCGCCACCACCATTTTGCGCATGCCGGAAGTCACCTTCAACTGGCTGCTCGACCGTAGTCGCCCCTTCAACCGTTATCTGCTCGACCAGCTTAACGAACGCGCCGGGCAATTCATCGGCAGGGCAGAATCAGACCGCCTGCTTGACCCCGAAGCCCGTGTCGCGCGCTGCCTGCTCGAACTCGTCAACCCCGTCCTGCTTTCACGTAACACGCCCAAACGCCTGGACATCACCCAGGAAGAAATCGGCTATCTGGCGAGAATTTCCCGGCAGCGGGCCAATCAGGCGCTGCGCAGCCTGGAAGACAGCAAGCTCATCAGCGTGGAATACGGCGCCGTGCATATCCTCAACATGGAAGGGCTGGCCGAATATGGGCAATAGCGCCTGACTCCCGTTATGGGAAGTAGTAAGCTTCGGAGTCAACGCTCCCATGGCGGGCGGACAAAACAATGCATCACGAGAAAATACGGCGAGACCGGAACATGTCAGAACAAAACACCACACACGCACTCCCCTCCTATCTGGACCCCGACCATGTCGGCCCATGGGGCATCTATCTGGAACAGGTGGAAAGGGTCACTCCCTACCTGGGCCGCCAGGCAAAATGGGTCGAGACGCTCAAGCGGCCCAAACGCGTACTGATTGTGGATGTTCCGGTCGAGCTCGACGATGGCACCATTGCTCACTTCGAAGGCTATCGCGTGCAGCATAACGTTTCGCGCGGCCCTGGCAAGGGCGGCGTGCGTTATCACCAGGATGTCACCCTGTCAGAAGTCATGGCCCTGGCTGCCTGGATGTCGGTCAAGGCCGCTGCGGTCGATCTTCCCTTTGGCGGCGCCAAGGGGGGCATCCGCATCGACCCGCGCAATTATTCCAAGGCGGAGCTCAGGGCTCCACCCACCAGCAGTTGGTACATGAGGTCCGGCAGGGCAAAGGCTGCA
>JAAZDZ010000065.1 GCA_012512545.1 Alcaligenaceae bacterium
CTTCCTGGAAGGCAGGCCCGCCAACAACGTGCTGATGACGGGTGCCAGGGGCACCGGCAAGAGCTCGCTGGTAAAGGCCATGCTGGCGCAATACGGGGAACAGGGCCTGCGGCTCATTGAGGTGGATAAATCCGACCTGGCCGACCTGGGCGATATCGTAGACCTGGTATCCGGGCGCCCGGAGCGCTTCATCATCTTCTGCGATGACCTCTCCTTTGAGGAAGGCGAAGCCAGCTATAAAGAGCTGAAATCGGTGCTGGATGGCTCGATCAGCGCCGCAGGCGACAACGTATTGATTTACGCGACATCGAACCGCCGCCACCTCATGCCTGAATACATGAGTGAAAACCTCAGCGCCAGACACCAGCCCGATGGGGAAATCCACCCCGGCGAAACGGTGGAAGAAAAGATCTCGCTGTCCGAGCGTTTCGGCATCTGGCTGTCGTTCTACCCTTTCAAGCAGGACGATTACCTGAACATTGTTCACTACTGGCTGGAAACGCACGGCTGCACGCAGGAATCCATTGAGGCGTCCCACACCGAAGCCTTGCAGTGGGCGCTGGAGCGCGGCTCACGTTCGGGCCGGGTAGCCCGCCAGTTCGCTCGCGACTGGGCGGCGCGCCATGCCTAAGCCCTTTATCGACGTTGCGGTCGGCGTCATTCTGCGGCCCGATGGCCGCATCCTGCTCGGTCAGCGCCCCGAAGGCAAGCCGTGGGCGGGCTGGTGGGAACTGCCCGGCGGCAAGATCGAACCCGGCGAATCCGTCGAGCAGGCGCTGGTGCGCGAACTCGACGAGGAACTGGGCATCCGGGTAACGGCATGCGCGCCCTGGGTGACTTATGTGCATAAATACCCGAAAACCATTGTGCGGCTGGCCTTCTGGAAGGTCACGGCCTGGGAAGGGGAACCTCGCGGCCTGGAGAATCAGGCGCTGGCCTGGACATTTCCTCACCCCCCTCTGGAAGTCGGGCCGCTGCTGCCTGCCACCGAACCCCCGCTGCGCTGGCTGACCTTCCCTGACCGCTATCTGGTCAGCAATATCGGAACCGCCCAAGGGCTGCTAGCCTGGCTGCAGCGCCTGGATGATGCCCTGAAAAAAGGCGTTGGCCTGGTGCAATTCCGCGAACCGCAATGGCAGGCGCTGGCCCATCAGAACCCGGCAGAACAGCAACGGCTGGATACGGCATTCGAGGCCGTTCTGCAGCGTTGCCGCCAGGCTGGCGCCCAGTGCCTGGTGAACGCCGCCCACCCGGAATCATGGTGGACACGCGCCGATGGCGTGCATTTGCGCAGCGCCGATGTGCTGCTCAAGCGCGCCGTGCCGCCCAAGCCTGCCCTGGTGGCGGCATCGGTGCATAACGAAGAGGAACGGCAGGCGGCCAGCGACATGCAGGTGGATTTCATGGTGATGGGCCATGTGCTTGCCACAGCCTCGCACCCCGATGCCCGGCCCATGGGCTGGGCCCGTTTTACAGAACTGGCCCAGGGCGCGGGCTGCCCGGTTTATGCCATTGGCGGCCAGAACGCCGCCACGCTGGCTGTTGCACAGCAACACGGTGCCCATGGCATTGCCTTCATGCGGGCCGACGCCTGAACTGAAAATCAGTCAGCCGGAGCCACGGCCTGAGCGGCGGCGGGCGCCTCGGGCGTCCAGCCGCCGCCCAGGGCGGCCATCAGACGGGCGCTGGCGCTCAGGCGCTCCTGCAGCAGGCTCAAGGCGCTTCTTTCCGTGCTGAGCGCCGTGGTTTCCGTTTGCACCACGCCGAGGTAATCAATCAGGCCCGCCTCATACTGGTTCTGGGTGAGTCGCAGGGATTCGCGGGCGGATTCCAGCGCCCTGCCCTGCGTGACCTGCTCCATTCCCATGACCCGCAGCTGCACCAGCAGATCTTCGACTTCCTGCAAAGCGGCCAGCACCGTCTGCCGCCAGCTCAGCGCCTGGATATCAAAGGCCGCCCGCGCCTGTTCCACCGCCGCGCTGCGCGCGCCGCCATCGAATAAAGTCAGCGCCAGCGCCGGGCCCAGCGCCCAGTAACGGGCGGGCGCAGTCAGCCATTCCGCCCACTGGCCCGACCGGAAACCGCCCTGCGCCCCCAGCGTAAGCGCTGGAAACCATGCGGCCTGCGCAACGCCGATCTGGGCATTGGCCTCGGCCATGCGACGCTCGGCGGCGGCCACATCGGGGCGCCGCTGCAGCAGTTCCGCCGGAATGCCGACGGGAATGGCGGGC
>JAAZDZ010000066.1 GCA_012512545.1 Alcaligenaceae bacterium
GTGTTCGGTATACGGCTTGTGGTACCGCTGGTTCCCGCCAAAAATGGGCTGAACCGCTCTGTCGGAGAGCATGATCGAAAAAGGCCAGCAAAACAGATGCTGGCCTTTTTACATCGCTTTGGGAACTTGCGAAATTAAGCGAAGTTCTGCGCAGCGAATTGCCAGTTCACCAGGCTCCAGAAGCTTTCCAGATACTTGGGACGCGCATTCCGGTAGTCGATGTAGTAGGCGTGCTCCCAGACATCACAGGTCAGCAGAGGCGTGTCGGATGTGGTGAGCGGCGTGGCAGCGTTGCTGGTGTTGACGATATCAAGCGAGCCGTCGCCCTTCTTCACCAGCCAGGTCCAGCCAGAACCAAAGTTGCCTGCGGCCTGCTTGTTGAACTCTTCCTTGAAAGCGTCGAAGCTGCCCCACTTGGCGTTGATGGCTTCAGCCAGAGCACCTTCGGGCTGACCGCCGCCGTTGGGCGACAAGCCGTTCCAGTAGAAGGTGTGGTTCCAGACCTGAGCGGCATTATTGAACACACCACCCGAGGACTTGCGCACAATGTCTTCCAGGGAAGCCGACTCGAACTCTGTACCTGCGATCAGGTTGTTCAGGTTGGTGACGTAAGTCTGGTGATGCTTGCCGTAGTGGTATTCAAGCGTTTCCTTGGAAATATGCGGCTCAAGCGCATTCATCTCGTATGGAAGCGGGGGAAGCGTAAATGCCATGTTCGTTGCCCTTTTCAAATGAAATCAGTGAGTTGAAGCTGCCGGAATTCTGGCAGGCGCAAGCCTTTACTACACCCTGGATACGGGCGTTCACTAAAGCAGCAAACCGCGCGCCAGGCTTCACAAAAGACCATGCGTGGCCAGAACTTTTGTTTGTGCGCTGCCGCGCCCAAATTCAATCTGCAGCGTTTCACCAATCTTTAAGTCTAACCCATTTTTTACGATCACCCCTTCCGCATTGCGCGTGATGGAATAACCGCGCTCCAGCACGCTGTTCGGCCCCAGCGCCTCCAGCATCTTCGCAAGCGCAGCCAGCCTCTGGCGGCGTTGTTCCAGCCCTGTCACCCATATGCGCTCCAGGGACTGGCCAAGTTCCGCCAGTCTGCGCTGATGGCCTTCCAGTTGCGGGCGACAGCGCTCCAGCCGTGCCGCAAGCAAGGCTTGACGCCCCAGCGCGCGCTCCAGACTGCGCGCGGCAGCCTGATCAAGGCGCCGATGCAAGGCCGCCAGACGCTCAGCCTGCTGGGCCAGCCGCTGACGCGGCGATACCAGGCCGGCGCGGGCGCGATCCAGACGCAGCGAAGCCCTTTCCAGCAAGCGCAGCTGCCGCAGTGTCAGGGCATTGAAGGCAGCATCCACAGCCTGCAGACTGTCCGCACGCGAGCGACAGGCCAGTTCAGCCGCCGCCGTGGGCGTGGGCGCGCGCAAATCGGCCACAAAGTCGGCAATGGTGAAGTCGGTTTCGTGCCCCACCCCGCTGATGACAGGAATCGGGCTGGCCGCAATGGTGCGGGCCAGCGCTTCGTCGTTGAAAGCCCATAAATCCTCAAGACTGCCGCCGCCGCGCACCAGCAGCAGGGTATCCACCTCGGCGCGCTGCCCCGCCACTTGCAGGGCCTTGACCAGCGCAGCGGGCGCGTCGGCGCCTTGCACCGGCGCCGGGTATACCACCACCGGCACATGCGGGGCGCGGCGCTTCAGCGCCGTCAGGACATCGCGCAAAGCGGCCGCTGCAAGCGAAGTCACCACCCCGATACGCTGAGGCATCTGCGCCAGCGGGCGCTTGCTTTGGGGATCGAACAGGCCCTCGGTTTCCAGCTTCTGCTTCAACCGCAGAAACGCTTCGTGCAGGTCGCCCAGACCCGCCCGGCGCATGCTGTCCACCTGCACTTGATAGTCGCCCCTGGGCTCGTACAGACTGACCGTCACCCGAAACTCGAAGCGCTCGCCAGAACGGGGCACAAAGCCGACCGCCTGGGCCCGCCCGCGAAACATCACCGCCCGCACCGCCGCACGCTCATCCTTGATGGAAAAATACCAATGGCCGGATGCGGCCTGAGTGAAGTTGGACACCTCGCCACGCAGCCAGATCCGGCTGAAGGAAGCCTCCAGCAAACGGCCCACCCGGCTGTTCAGCTGAGCAACCGTCCAAACGGGTTCATTTCCATCTTTTTGTGCGCTGTCAAGCGAAAAATGAGGATTCATAGTGAATGCTGTCCACAGCTTGCTTCAAACTGTCAGAATGATGAAATATCGGGCCTGACGGGGCATCAAATAAAGCAACGCTTTAAGATACCTTCATAACCCATTGATTAATTTGAATTTTTAAAACAAAGCAAAATTGGCTGAAAATTGACCAATGAACCTCGAGTGCAACGAAAATGCGGCACTTCGCAGGTTTACCACAGAATTATCCACAGATTCTGTGGATACTCTGCCCAAAGCCCCATTTCATGCGGCGGCAGCACTCTTTTGGCCGATTGAGCACGTATTTTCGAGTGTGTCTATTGACCAAACAGCGCAACAAATAAAAAACGGGATTGTAGAATGTAACATCGTCTTCCATCGGACTCTCACAGATGCTCAATCTGATACACGCTGCTGGCTGGCCGGTCTGGCTGCTTGTCTGCACTTCGGTGCTGGGGCTGGCCATCATAATCGAACGCTTTCTGTCGCTGCGCACCCCCAGGGTGCTGCCACCCCGCTTATCCAGCCAGGTGCTGGAAGTCGTGCGTCAGCGCAACGATGACACCGACGCCATTATCCGCCTGGCGGGTTCGTCGCCGCTTGGCCGGGTTCTGGCCGAGGTGCTGGTGAACCGCCATGATACGCCCCAGAACCGGCTGATCGCCGTGGAGGATGTGGGCAAGGATGTCGCCCACCAGCTCAATCGCTACCTGCCTGCGCTGGCCACCATCGCCGTGGTGGCGCCCCTCATGGGCCTGTTTGGCACGGTGGTGGGCATGATTGAGATCTTCGCTTCCTACACGCCCACCGGCGGCGACCCGGCGCAACTGGCGCGGGGTATTTCCATTGCGCTGTACAACACGGCGTTTGGCATCATCATCGCCATTCCCGCCCTGATCTGCCATCGCTACTTCCGTTCGCGGGTCGATCACTTCCTGCACCGCATGGAACGCGAGGCCAGCGCCCTGAACCGTCTGCTGGACCGTGGAGCGGCGCAATGAACTTCCGGAAAAACCAGCCCGATGACGAAATCGAGATCAACCTGATCCCGCTCATCGACGTCCTGCTGGTGATTCTCATCTTTCTGGCCGCCACCACCTCCTTCAATCGCTATCAGCAATTGAAACTCACCTTGCCGCGCGCCGTGGCAGAAGCCCAGCAGCATGACGCCATGCATATCGCCGTCAGCCACGACGGCCTGTACGCAGTGCAAGGCCAGCTCCTTCCGGGCACCACCACCAACGATATCGCCGAGGCCCTGCTGCAGCTGATGGCCGCCTCGCCGGGCGAACACGCTGAACACGTGCTGGTAATCGACGCTGACGCACAGGCTTCGCATGCTGCCGTTGTGCGTGCCATGGAAGCCGCCCGCCTGGCGGGCATCGAACGCGTGCATTTCGCCACGCAGGCCCTGCCATGAGGGCTGGCATTGAACGCGCCCTGCATGCGGCCTGGGGCAGGAAAGGGCTGTTCAGCCTGACCATGTGGCCCCTCTCCAGGCTGTACGGCGCCATTACCGAACATCGCAAGGCTGGCTTTCTGCGCCACCCTGAACGCACCCACCACGACACCCTGCCAGTTGTGGTTGTAGGCAACATCTACGTGGGCGGCACAGGTAAAACGCCCGTCGTCATTGCGCTGGTCGAAGCGCTGCAGGCTCGCGGCTGGCAGCCCGGCGTCATCAGCCGGGGCTATGGCGCCCGCCGCGCAGACAAACCCCGAAC
>JAAZDZ010000067.1 GCA_012512545.1 Alcaligenaceae bacterium
CCGCCGCAACCAGCCGGAACTGCGTTTTGTGAAACGCTACCCCGACGATGCCGGCTATATCGCGTCTCTCGTGGAAAGCATTCACGCGCACTGGCGCGAACATGGCAAGCCTGAGCGCCTGCTGCTCAGCTTTCATGGCATACCGCGCATCACGGTTGAAAAGGGCGACACCTATCATCGCGACTGTATGGAGACTGTGCAGGCGCTCAGGCAGGCGCTGGGCGAAGACGGTGCCCTGGTGCACCACTCGTTTCAGAGCCGCTTCGGCGCCCAGGAATGGCTGCAGCCCTATACCGAGCCCACTTTGCGGCAATGGGCCAGGGAAGGGGTGAAAACCGTCGATGCCATGTGCCCGGGTTTTCTGGCCGACTGCCTGGAAACCCTGGAAGAAATACAGATTGAATGCCGCGACGCCTTTGTGGAAGAGGGCGGAAGCTCCCTGCGCTACATCGCCTGTCTGAACGGCAACCCCACCTGGATCAGCAGTCTGGCGGACATCGTTGAGCGAAATCTCTGGAAATAAGCTCTTGAAATTGCCTTGAACACCCCCATTGTTTCTGGATTGCATACTTCTGTTAATGGAGAACTTCTATGTCTGCATCCCAGGAACCTGTTGACCCTAAGCAGGAAAACCAGAAACCGGACACATCTGAACAGCTTGAGGTCAATGAGGCACCTGCCGGTCAGGCCGGGGTGTCCGATGAAAAAGCGGCTGATCTGTCCGGCGCAGCCGAAGAAGGAAATCTCGACGCCATGCTGTTGGCCGCCCAGCAGGAAATCGCCCGTTATCACGAAGAGTTGCTGCGCGCCCGCGCCGAGGTCGAGAACGTCCGCCGCCGGGCCCAGGAAGACGTGGCCAAGGCCCGCAAGTTCGGTACGGAATCATTTGCCGAAAGCCTGATTCCCGTGCGCGACAGCATGGAAGCCGCGCTGGCCCTGACCGACCAGAGCGCTGAAGCCTGGAAGGAAGGCGTAGAAGCCACCTTGCGCCAGTTGAACGGGGCTTTCGAGCGTAACCAGATGCGCGAGGTCGCTCCTGTGCCGGGTGACAAGTTCGACCCGCACTACCATCAGGCGATCTCTTCAGTGCCTTCCGACCAGCCCGCCGGCGCCATTGTGCAGGTGCTGCAAAAGGGCTATACGCTGGCGGATCGCGTGCTGCGTCCGGCCCTGGTCATGGTTTCTGCCGGGCAGGCTTGAAAACCGCAGCATCGCCCCCAATTAGCTAATCATCCACAGTATTAACGAATCTACATATTCTTTTCGCAGGATCACGAATCATGGGAAAAATCATCGGTATCGACCTTGGCACCACGAACAGCTGTGTCTCCGTCATGGAAGGCAGCAGTGTCAAGATCATTGAAAACGCAGAAGGCACCCGCACCACGCCTTCCATCGTCGCCTACATGCCCGACGGCGAAGTGCTGGTCGGCGCGCCGGCCAAGCGCCAGGCGGTCACCAACCCCACCAACACGCTGTTCGCCGTAAAGCGGCTGATCGGTCGCAAGTTCGACGAAAAAGCCGTGCAGAAGGACATCGAGCTGATGCCCTACAAAATCATCAAGGCAGATAACGGCGACGCCTGGGTGGAAGCGCAAGGCAAGCAGATGGCGGCTCCGCAGGTGTCTGCCGACGTGCTGCGCAAAATGAAGAAAACCGCCGAAGATTACCTTGGCGAAGAAGTCACCGAAGCCGTGATCACGGTGCCTGCCTATTTCAACGACAGCCAGCGCCAGGCCACCAAGGATGCTGGCCGCATCGCCGGCCTGGAAGTCAAGCGCATCATCAACGAGCCCACCGCAGCGGCTCTGGCTTTCGGCCTGGATAAATCCGAAAAGGGCGATCGCAAGATTGCCGTCTACGACCTGGGTGGTGGCACGTTCGACGTTTCCATCATTGAAATCGCCGATCTCGATGGCGAGAAGCAATTCGAGGTGCTGTCCACCAACGGCGACACCTTCCTGGGCGGCGAAGACTTCGACCAGCGCATCATCGACTACATCATCACCGAGTTCAAGAAAGAAAGCAGTGTCGATCTGTCCAAGGATGTTCTGGCCCTGCAGCGCCTGAAGGAAGCCGCTGAGAAGGCCAAGATCGAACTCTCTTCCACTCAGCAGACAGAAATCAACCTGCCTTACATCACGGCAGATGCCAGCGGCCCCAAGCACCTGAATCTGAAGATCACCCGCGCCAAGCTGGAAGCCCTGGTTGAAGATCTCGTGGATCGCACCATCGAGCCCTGCCGCGTCGCCATCAAGGATGCCGGCATCAAGGCCAGCGATATCGACGATGTCATCCTGGTCGGCGGCATGACCCGCATGCCCAAGGTGCAGGAAAAGGTCAAGGAATTCTTCGGTCGCGACCCGCGCAAAGACGTCAACCCCGATGAAGCCGTGGCTGCTGGCGCCGCCATTCAGGGTTCTGTTCTGTCGGGCGACCGCAAGG
>JAAZDZ010000068.1 GCA_012512545.1 Alcaligenaceae bacterium
ATCAGTACGTGCTGGCCTCCAGCATCGGGCATCTGCTCACCCTGGTGGCGCCCAACGACCCGGTGCGCGGAAAATGGAGCTTCAATCACCTGCCGGTGATTCCGCCCAAGTTCGAACTCGGCCCTACCGACAAAAAGAGTGCGGAACGCCTCAAACTGCTGGTCAAGCTACTCAAACGCAAAGATGTAGATAGTGTCATCAACGCGTGTGACGCGGGGCGCGAAGGCGAACTGATCTTCCGTTACATCGTTCAATACGCCGGCGTCAAAAAGCCCATCCAGCGCCTCTGGCTGCGCTCCATGACGCAAGCCGCCATCCGCGAAGCCTTCAACACGCTGCGCGACGACGACGACCTCAAGCCCCTGGAATCCGCCGCACGCTCGCGCGCCGAAGCCGACTGGCTGGTCGGCATCAACGGCACGCGGGCCATGACAGCCTTCAACAGCAAGGACGGCGGTTTTTTCAAAACACCTGTCGGGCGCGTGCAGACTCCTACCCTGGCCATTGTTGCGGAACGCGAAGAGCGCATCCGCCGCTTCCAGCCGCGCGATTACTGGGAAATCCACGCCGATTTCTCAGCCGCTGCAGGCAACTACCCTGGCCGCTGGTTCGACCCTGAATTCCGCAAGAACGAGGCCGATGCCGAAAGCCGCGACTTCCGCCTCTGGACACGCGAACAGGCCGATGAAATTGCCCGCGCCTGTGAAGGCCAGCCGGGCACCGTCACGGAAGAATCCAAGCCTTCCACCCAGGCATCGCCCGCGCTGTTCGATCTCACCTCCTTGCAACGCGAGGCCAACAGCCGCTTCGGCTTTTCCGCCAAAACCACGCTGGCACTGGCCCAGACGCTGTACGAACGCCACAAGGCGCTCACCTACCCGCGTACCGATTCGCGCTACCTGCCCGAAGACTACGTAGGTACGGTGCATCAGACCATGCAGACCCTGGCGGATGCCGCGGGCAATGCCGCCGCGCCAATCAACAGCTTTGCCCGCACCATCTGCGACAAAGGCTGGGTGAAGCCCAATCGCCGCATCTTCGACAACAAGAAGGTGTCCGATCACTTCGCCATCATCCCCACCCTGCAGGTGCCGCGCGAACTCAGCGATGCCGAAGGCAAGATCTACGATCTCGTGCTGCGCCGTTTCCTGGCCGTGTTCTTCCCGTCTGCCGAGTTCCGCGTCACCACCCGCATCACACGCGTAGCCGGGCATTCGTTCAAGACAGAAGGCAAGGTGCTGGTCAACCCCGGCTGGCTGGCCATCTACGGCCGCGAAGCGCAAGGCGCGAACGACACGCTGGTGCCGATATCGCCCGACGAAACCGTACAGACGGACGACATTGAAGTCCGCGAGCTCACCACCAAGCCACCCGCGCGCTATACGGAAGCCACGCTGCTGTCGGCCATGGAAGGCGCGGGCAAGCTGGTGGATGACGAAGCGTTGCGCGAAGCCATGTCGGAACGCGGCCTGGGCACGCCAGCCACGCGCGCGGCCATCATCGAAGGGCTGCTCAACGAAGGCTATCTGCGCCGGGAAGGGCGCGAACTGGTGCCTTCCGCAAAAGCGCGTCAACTCATGACCCTGCTTTCCGGCCTCGGTGTCAGCGAGCTCACATCGCCCGAACTCACTGGCGAATGGGAACACCAGCTCAAGCAGATCGAACAACGCCAGCTGGATGCCGCGTCTTTCATGCGCGAAATTCAGGACATGACCCAGGCCATTGTGCGCCGCGCCAAGGAATACGAACGCGACACCGTGCCTGGCGACTACGCCACCCTGGTCACGCCTTGCCCCAAATGCGGGGCTGTGGTGAAGGAAAACTACCGTCGCTACGCCTGCACCCAGTGCGATTTCTCCATTGGCAAACACCCTGGCGGGCGCACGTTTGAAGTCCCGGAAGTCGAAGAGCTTCTGCAAAAGCGCGAACTCGGCCCTCTGTCGGGCTTCATCAGCAAAATGGGGCGCCCCTTTGCGGCTCTGCTGCGCATCACAGACGAGCACAAGCTGGAATTCGACTTCGGCCAGAAGGACGACGAAGACGACACGCCAGTCGATTTTTCCGGACAGACCGCATTGGGCAAATGCCCCAAATGCGGCCAGGGCGTGTACGAGCACGGCATGAACTATGTGTGTGAGAAATCCGTGGGGCCGGAAAAAAGCTGCACCTTCCGCAGCGGCAAAGTCATTCTGCAGCAGGAAATTGCTCCCGAGCAGATGAACAAGCTGCTGGCCGAGGGCAAAACCGATCTTCTCACCGGCTTTGTGTCAGCCCGCACCAATCGCAAGTTCAAAGCCTACCTGGTCACGCAGAAGGACGGCAAAACCGGCTTTGAGTTTGAACCGCGCCCCGAAAAGGCGGCAAAGAAAACCACTGCCAAAAAAGCTGCAGCGAAGAAGGCAACTGCTGCCACCGCACCCAAAGCGGCAAAGAAAGCAGCCAAAAAGGCCACAAAGAAAACCGCAGCGAAGAAAGCGGTGAAGGCAGCGGCGCCCGAGGCTCTGGACGACGACCCGCCGTTCTGAATCATCGGTTTCCGTCTCCAGGCTCTGCTGGAGACGGCTGCCAGCCCTCGACATCCAGCCGGAAGGCGCTCCACAGGCCACCAGACTGGCATCCCCGGCTATATTCAGCCCATGCAGACGCACTGCATCAGCCGTAAACCAATTCCTTCAGGAACAGGGAAATCCACGGCACATAGGTGATGACTATCAGGCAGCCGAACGCCACCAGCACGAAGGGAATCAAAGTGCGCATCAGTCGCTCTATGGATATCTGCGCCACCGTGCAGGCGGCAAACAGATTCACCCCAAAGGGCGGCGTCACCATGCCCAGGGCCAGGTTCACCACCATAACGACGCCAAAGTGGGCTGGATCCACACCAAACTGCATGGCCACTGGCAGCAGCAACGGTGCCAGCACCACAATGGAGGCCGAGGTTTCAATAAACATGCCAATGACGAACAGCGCCAGATTCACGCCCAGCAGGAACATGTGTTTATCGGTGAACAGCATGCTCAGCCAGTCGCCCAGCGCCTGCGGTACGCCAGCGCGGTTCAGCAGAAAGCCGAACACCCCCGCATTGGCGATGATGAACATGATGACCGCCGTGGAAATCACAGAGCGGTGGAAAGTCTGGGAAAGGATTTTCAGGCTCAGGCGCCGGTAGATGAATATGCCCACCACCAGGGCATAGACCACCGCCACCGCCGAGGCTTCGGTAGGAGTGAAAACACCGCCATAGATGCCGCCCAGGATGATGACGGGCATCAGCAGCGCCAGCCAGGCGCGCCGGAACGCCTGCCCCACCGGCAAACGCCCTACACCGTCATTCTTGCCATAGCCATGGCGCTTGGCATACACCCATACATAGAACATCAGGGCGGACGCGATAAGAATTCCCGGCCCCACCCCGGCCAAAAACAGTTCACCCACCGAGGTATCGGTCGATACGGCAAACAGAATCGTCGGCACAGAAGGAGGAATAATCACCCCTAGTTCAGCCGAAGTCGCTTGCAGTGAAGCCGCAAAAGGCCGGGGGTAGCCATGCTTGAGCATGGCGGGAATGAGTATCGCGCCCACGGCGAACGTCGTGGCCACGCTGGAACCCGCCACGGCGGCAAAAATCATGCAGGTCAGCACACAGCTGATGGCCAGGCCGCCCTGCACCCCGCCCACCAGGCTTTTGGCGAACTCCACCATGCGTTCCGAAATGCCGCTGGCCTCCATGAGATTGCCCGCCAGAATGAAAAACGGCACGGCCACCAGAGGATATTTATCGAGCGCGGCGTAGATCTGCTGCGCCACCACAAGCCAGGTCATGCCTTCATAACCCACGCCGATCAGGGCCGCCAGGCCAATGGACACCGCCACCGGCACCGAAACGGCGAAAAAGATCAGCATCGAGAGAATCATCAACTGCGACATGACGCTCCTCGCCGGGCAGTGCCGTATTTCATGTTCTTGTTCATGCAGGAACTCATATCACCGTGTCATCGACAGGTGGCGGTTCAGTGGTAGCCAGCCAACGGGAGATCACCCCAAGTATGGCTAACACCATGCCTATGGGAATGGCGATGTAGATCCAGGAAATGGAAAATTCCAGGCTGGCCAAGGTCTGGAAACGCACCCGCCAGGTCATTTGCGCCCCGACCCAGGCCATAAAGCCCAGAAAGCTCACGCAAATAATCATGATGATGTGTTCCAGCCAGCGGCGCGCCCCGCCCTTCAGAAAGCCATGCAACATCTCGACGCTCAGCATGGCGCCGTGCCGGAACGCCAGGCACAGGCCCAGCATGACTGTCCAGATCAGTGCTGAACGCGTCCAGGCTTCGCTCCAATCGGCGGGAGAAAGCAGGATGAACCGCGCGATCACCTGATAAAACCCTGCCGCCACCGCTGAAAACAGCAGCAGCTGGCAGATGATGGATACCACGCGAAACAGGCTGCGATCGAGAAGATTGACGAATTTCACGATGAAATGGGGTAAGCGGCAATGGGCCGTGCAGCGCATCCGCCCACACTGCCCGCCAGAGTCAGAAAATGCAAAGCCGCCATGCCCTGAGCGTGACGGCCAGCATTCAGAATAACGCGCCCAGGAACAGAGCCTTATTGGGCGTTGCGGATGGATTCGACCAGTTCCTGGCCGAACTGCTTGTAATACTGCGGGTAGATGGGGTCGAGCGCCTTGGAAAACGCGGCGTGATCGACTTCGTTGACTTCCATGCCGGCCTTTTTGACTTCTTCAATGCCGCTTTGCTCAACGTTATCGACATAAGCGCGCATGGCGACCGCTGCCGCGTCAGCCGCTTTCTGGAAGGCGGCTTTTTCTTCCTTGGACAAACTGCCGTAGGTGGCAGGCGATGCCAGAACCACGGCAGGGCCGTACACATGGGAAGTCAGCGACAGGTATTTCTGCAGTTGCGGCAGCTTGGCGGATACGATCACCGACATGGGGTTTTCCTGACCGTCGATGGTGCCCTGCTGCAAAGCCGTGGCCACTTCAGGCCAGGCCATGGGCGTCGCCAGAATGCCGAGTTCGCGGAAGGCCGCGATGTGCACGGGGTTTTCCATGGTGCGCACCTTCAGCCCCTTGGCGTCAGCCGGGGTGACTACAGGGCGCTCGTTGTTGGTGAGCTGACGGAAGCCCTGTTCGCTCCAGGCCAGCCCCACCAGGCCGCGCTTGGAAAATTCAGCCAGCAGATTCTGGCCGATTTCGCCGTCCAGCACGCCACGGGCGTGGGACAGATCGCGGAACAGGAAGGGAATGTCGAAAACGCCGGTGGCCGGGACGAAATTCACCGTGGCCCCGGTAGATACGACGGCCATGTCGATAGTGCCCAGTTGCAGCCCTTCCAGGACTTCGCGTTCGCCACCCAGGGCGCTGTTGGGGAATTGTTCAACCGTGAACTTGCCGGGCAGCTCGGCTTCAAGTGTTTCGACAAACGCTGCCGCGCCCGCGCCGTAATGCGAGCTGGTGGAAAGCGCGTATGCGAACTTTACGTTCTTGGCGGCGGCCGGAGTCGCCATGAAAGCGCCCGCCACGCAGGCAGCCGTAAACAGTTTGGTAAGCCAGTTGGGGCGCATAGGAGTTCCTTTCTTTCAGAGATTTACACCCTGTCAAAAATACAAGGCGAATAACCCGGAGATTATTGCAAAGCCAGCCCTGAACGGGTATCCGGGTTTTCGCTGTAGCCCCGCCGGGCTTTATTCCTCCACATACCAGTTGTCTTCCGACAGCATCACCTGCTGATGGCCGTAGCCTGCCGGCATCATGGGGAAGCAGTTTTCCTGGGCCTGCACCGCTACATCAAGAAAGTACGGGCCTTCGGAACCCAGACATTCCGCCAGGGCAGCATCCAGCTGCGCGGGGTCTTCCACCTTGGCTGCCCGCCAGCCGAACGCCTTGGCCAGTGTCACGAAATCGGGCATGGAATCGTTGTAGCTGTGGCTGTAGCGGCCATCGTGGATAAGTTCCTGCCACTGCCGCACCATGCCCATGTGGCGGTTGTTGCACAGCACCACCTTGACCGGCGTGCGATGCTGAATGGCAGTAGCCATTTCCTGTATGTTCATCAGCACCGAAGCATCGCCGCTGACGCACACCACCAGTTTTTCCGGGTGCGCCACCTGCGCCCCGATGGCAGCGGGCAGGCCATAGCCCATGGTGCCCGCGCCGCCCGACGTCAGCCAGCGATTAGGGCTGGAAAAACGCAGATACTGCGCCGCCCACATCTGATGCTGGCCAACATCGGTAGATACGATGGCATCACGGCCTTGCAGGGCGGCCCCCAGGCGCTGCAGCAGGTGCTGAGGCAGGATATGTTCTTCGGAAGGCGTCACGGCCAGGCAATCGCGCGCCTGCCATACGCCAATGCGTTCCCACCAGGGCTGCAGTCGTTCAGAAGGCAGCTCAAGCGCCGCCACCTCTTTGCGCAGCGCGCGCAGCAAAGGGTAGCAATCGCCCACCATGGCAACATCGGCCCGCACCACCTTGTTGATGGAGGCCGGGTCGATATCAATATGTATTTTGCTGGCGTGCGGGCAGAAGTCGGACAAACGCCCGGTAATGCGGTCGTCAAAGCGGGCGCCTACGCAGATGATGAGGTCGGCATGGTGCATGGCCAGATTGGCCTCAAGCGTGCCATGCATGCCCAGCATGCCGATGAAACGGGGGTCGTCGGCGGGGAAGGCCCCCAACCCCATAAGCGTGAGCGTGCAGGGCGCGTTGAGTTCCTGCACCAGGCTGGTGAAGGTTTCGCAGGCATCAACACCTGAATTGATCAGCCCGCCGCCGCCATAGAACACTGGCCGCTTGGCGTTGGCGATCAGGCCCGCCGCACGCTTGACCGCCGCTTCCACGGAAGGGCTTGCCAGGTCGGTGGCCGCCGGGCCGGTTTCAACAACATCATCTTCCGTAAGAGGCGGAGCCTCGGCGATCTGCACATCCTTGGGGAAGTCGATCAACACGGGGCCAGGGCGCCCCTGTGTGGTCAGCCGGTATGCCTTGGCCGTCATGGCAGCGATATCCTCGCCCCGGCGGATCTGGGCGTTCCACTTGGTAACGGGGCGGGAAATCCCCACCGCATCACATTCCTGGAAGGCATCCGTGCCGATGGCGGAAGTCGCCACCTGGCCGCTGATGCACAGCACGGGAATGGAATCGCACAAGGCATCCAGCAGGCCGGAAGTGGTGTTGGCCATGCCGGGGCCGGAAGTCACCAGCACCACGCCGGGCTTGCCGGTGGAGCGTGCATAACCTTCTGCCGCATGCACCGCGCCCTGTTCGTGGCGCACCAGAATATGGCGGATGCGCGGTTCGGAATACAGTGCGTCGTAGAGCGGCAGGACAGCCCCGCCAGGGTAGCCAAAAATCGTATCCACACCCAGGTCGATGAGTGTCTGCAACATGCGCTGCGCGCCATCAAGCCGATCAGGCCCGGTGTTTGTAGAGGTGTTCACAATGCGCCTTATGGTCAATTCTTTTGGAAATGGCGGGAACCTTTGAACGGACCGAGCGCACAGCAGACGCCCCGGTTCAGAACTTCCCTTGGTAAAGTGTAGTGCTTTTATCTTCCAAGAGTCGCCACTCATGTCACGTAGCAAAATCCCCGATTGGCACATCGTGCGCCCGTCATCCCTGCACGGCAAAGGCGTGTTTGCCGCGCAC
>JAAZDZ010000069.1 GCA_012512545.1 Alcaligenaceae bacterium
AGTTACAACATTCATAAGGGCCGTTCAGCGACGGGAACTCGTGAATCGCTGACGGCTCTGCGCCTGGGGTTGTACAACCTGCGGCCCGATCTGCTGTTTCTGCAGGAAGTCCAGGGCCGCAACGAACGGCATTTCAATCTGGATGGCCAGCACGAATCGCTGGCCGCAGTGCTCAGCATGCAGGCCGCCTACGGCTGCAATGCGGTGCGGGCCCGCACCGACCACGGCAATGCCCTGTTGTCGAGCTTTCCCATCCTCCAGTACGAAAACCAGGATGTCTCCGACCACCGCATGGAACAGCGCGGGCTGCTGCATGCCGTGGTGGAAATCAACGAAACGCCGGTGCATTGTCTGGTGGTGCATCTGGGCCTGTTCGGCGGCGGGCGTTCGCGCCAGGTGGCGGCGCTGGTTGAGCGCATCAAGCGCCTGGTGCCGGATGACGAGCCCGTGCTGATCGCGGGCGACTTCAACGATTGGAATAACCGCCTCGCGCCCTTGTTTGTGCAGCAGCTGGGCCTGTACGAAGTGTTTGCCGTCGCGCCCCAGGCGCGCGATCCGCGCCTGCTGCGGCGTTTGCGCGACATGGCTTTCCGCCCCAACGCCCTGTCCCAGAAAGTCCATGAGCTGGGTGCCCATGGGGCGGCGCGGCTGACTCCGCCGCCACGCACGTTTCCGGCGGCTTTCCCCTGGCTGCGGCTGGACCGCATCTACCAGCGCGGTTTTGCCGTGCGTCATGCCAAGGTCTTGCATGGCATGCCGTGGCGGCAGATTTCCGACCACGCCCCATTGTTTGCCGAATTAGAGCTTCCATAAGGGTTCAGAGCATATGGACGTGCCTGTCTGTCGGGGAGATGGTCATGGTAGCGCCACGCCTTAAGCTCAAATGGCGCGCAGGCAACGCCATTCGCCTGCTGCAGAATGGGGGCGAATATTTCCCCGCCCTGATTGCCGCCATCGACGCGGCGCAGCGCTCGGTGCATCTGGAAACCTATATTTTCAATCTGGATGACACCGGCTATCGCGTGATTGACGCATTGCGGCGGGCCGAAGGCCGGGGCGTGAAAGTACGGGTGGTGCTGGATGGTTTCGGGTGCAACGACACGGCTTTTGATGTCTGCGACCTGCTGGCGCAAAGCGGGGTGCGCTACAGGGTTTATCGGCCGGAGCCGCGCGGTCTGCGCCAGGCCACGTTCAATCTGCGTCGTTTGCGCCGCATGCATCGCAAGACCTGTGTGGTGGATGGAACGATCGGCTTTGTGGGCGGCATCAATATTCTTGATGATTACGAAGACGTTCCCAACGATGGCAAAGGGCCGCAGCCGCGCTTTGATTTCGCCGTTGAAATGCGCGGCCCGGTCGTTGACGACCTTGTTCATGCCCAACGCACCTTATGGCTGCGCATGAACTGGCGCCGCCCGGACAACGGCGCAGGCTTTTACCAGCGCTTCCAGCAGATGGGTGAAAGGTTGCTGGCCTTGCGTCAGAAGCGCCATCGTGACACCGCCAACGGCATGCTGGCCGCCATGGTGCTGCGCGACAACCTGCGTTTTCGCCAGCGTATTGAAGATGTGTATCTGGCTGCGCTGGCGCGCGCCCAGGACGACGTGCTGATCGCCAATGCCTATTTCTTCCCCGGCAGGCGTTTGCGCAAGGCGTTGCGCAAAGCGGCCCAGCGCGGCGTGAAAGTGCGCTTGCTGCTGCAGGGGCGCGCGGAGTACGCCATGCAGTACCGCGCTTGCCGGTATATGTATAACGACTTGCTGGCCGATGGCATGGAAATCCATGAATACATGCCAAGCTATCTGCATGCCAAGGTGGCGGTCATGGATGGCTATGCCATGGTGGGTTCTTCCAACCTCGACCCCTTCAGCCTGCTGCTGGCGCGCGAAGCGAATGTCTTCATTGACGACGCGCAGTTCGCCGCGACGCTGAAGGGGGCGCTTGAGGCGGAAATGCAGCTGGGCGCGCGTGTGATAACAGTGGAATATCTGCGGAAACGCAATGTCATCGAGCGTTTGCTCGATGCGGTGTCCTACGCAATGATGCGTTTTGGCGTGGCGCTGACCGGCAAGTCCGCCCAATATTGATGCCCATCCTTTAACATGAAGGGGTTCAGGGGCGCCTCATTGCATGTATAGGGGTTCTGTTGCCCCTGTTTTCAAGGAGAACGCATGAAGACCAAAGCTGCCGTGGCATGGAAAGCCGGCGAACCGCTGACCATCGAGGAAGTTGAACTGCAGGGCCCCAAGGCGTTTGAAGTGCTGGTGGAAATCAAGGCCACCGGTATCTGCCATACCGATTACTACACCCTGTCGGGCGCCGACCCCGAAGGGCTGTTCCCGGCGATTCTGGGCCATGAAGGCGCAGGCGTGGTGCTGGAAGTGGGCGCGGGTGTGACCTCGCTCAAGCCGGGCGACCATGTCATTCCCCTGTACACCCCGGAATGCCGCCAGTGCAAATCCTGCCTGTCGCAGAAGACCAACCTGTGCACGGCCATACGCGCCACCCAAGGCAAGGGCCTGATGCCTGACGGCACCAGCCGCTTCACCGTGGGCGGCAAGCCGGTGCACCACTATATGGGCACTTCCACCTTCGCCAATCACATCGTGGTGCCCGAAATCGCCCTGGCCAAGGTGCGCAGCGACGCCCCCTTCGACAAAATCTGCTATATCGGCTGCGGGGTCACCACCGGCCTGGGTGCCGTGCTGTATACCGCCAATGTCGAAGCCGGCGCCAATGTGGTGGTGTTCGGCCTGGGCGGCATCGGCCTGAACGTGATTCAGGGCGCCAAAATGGTGGGTGCCGATAAAATCATCGGCGTGGATATCAACCCCGAACGCGAAACCATGGCCCGCCAATTCGGCATGACCCACTTCGTCAACCCCAAGGAAGTGGAAAACGTGGTGGACCACATCATCCAGCTCACCGATGGCGGCGCCGATTACTCCTTCGAGTGCATTGGCAATACCGAAGTGATGCGCCAGGCGCTGGAATGCTGCCACCGTGGCTGGGGCCAGTCCGTCATCATC
>JAAZDZ010000070.1 GCA_012512545.1 Alcaligenaceae bacterium
ATTTCCCGATTGCTGCATCATGCCCATGTCTGTCCCCGCTCCCGACTCACCCCTTTCCCAGTGGCTCTCCTACCTGGAAACCCTGCATCCCAAGGCCATAGACATGGGCCTGGAGCGCATCACGGAAGTGGCCCGGCGGTTGAATCTGACCTTGCCCTGCGTGCGTATCACGGTGGGGGGCACCAATGGCAAGGGCTCTACCTGTGCCATGCTGGAGGCCATTTATCTGGCCGCCGGCTACAAGGTGGGCACCTATACTTCGCCGCACCTGGTGTCATACAACGAACGGATCCGCCTTGATGGCGAGCAGGCAGCCGATGCTGATATTGTCGAGCAGTTTGCCCGCATCGATGAGGCGCGCGGCGAGATCACGCTGAGCTACTTCGAATTCTCCACGCTGGCAGCCATGCTGTTCTTTGAAGCCCGTAGAGTGGATGTGGCGATACTTGAGGTCGGGCTGGGCGGGCGGCTGGATGCCGTCAATATGCTGGATGCCGATTGCGCCATCATCACCAGCGTGGATCTGGACCATCAGGAATACCTGGGCAATGACCGCGAGCAGGTCGGCTGGGAAAAAGCCCATATTTTCCGCAAGGGCAGGCCGGCCATCTGCAGCGACCCCATGCCGCCCCAGAAGCTGATTGATTACGCGGCTTCCATTGGTGCGGATCTCTGGCTGTTCGGGCGGGATTTCAACTATTCGGGCGACCGGCTGCAATGGTCTTATGGCGGGCGCGAACAGCGGCGCAACAGCCTGGCCTATCCGTCGTTGCGGGGGGCTAATCAGTTGTTGAATGCTTCGGCGGCGCTGGCCGCCATCGAAGCCCTGCGCAGCAGTCTGGCCGTGCCGCAGCAGGCCGTGCGTGTGGGGCTGTCGCGGGTTGAACTGCCCGGGCGCATGCAGATACTGCCGGGCATGCCCTCCATTGTGCTGGATGTGGCGCATAACCCGCATGCCGCCGGTGCGTTGGGGCAGGGTCTGGATGCCATGCCATCGTGCCCGGAAACGCACGCTGTGGTGGGCATGTATGCGGATAAAGACATTGAAAGCGTAGTGCGGCGCATGGCGTCCCGGATCACGCACTGGCATTGCGCCAGCCTGGAAGGCGGGCGCGGGCTGTCCGGCCAGGAACTGGCCGATGTGGTGCGCAAGGTCGTGGCCGAGCGTGGCGCAGTGGCAAGCGGTGCCGTCGCAGGTGGTGCCGTCGCAGGTGGTGCTGTCCAGCCCGGCCCTGAGGCCGGTACAGCGCCGATTGTCGTACCCGCTGCCGGGGCAGAACAGGCTGCATCTTCCGGCCCTGGGGTGAAACCTGCGGCACGGCCTGCGCAGGCGCAGCGCCAGGTTGAAATCAGCTGCTGGTCAGACCCTGTTACAGCCTTCAAGGAGGCCAGGAAGCTGGCCAGTGACAATGATAGAATTGTGGTGTTCGGGTCGTTTTCCACAGTTGGCCCGGTGCTCAGCGAACTCGGCCGGGATGCCTTCTAGTCAGGGTCCGCTCGATTCGTATATACGCAAAATTCAGTTAAACGCGAGGTCTTAGCGTCCATGGGATTGTTTTCGCGCAAAGAATCCTCCGCCAAGGGCGGCCAGCGCAACTCAGCACGGACCAGCAGCGAAGCTCAGGCGGCAGAGTTGCGCGTACGCGCGCGGCGGCGTCTGATCGGCGCGCTGGTTCTGGTATTGACCGCCGTCATCTTCGTTCCCATGCTGTTTGATTCGCCACCCGAAGAAGAAATGCCGGTGCCGGTCGTCATGCCTGAAATCATTCCGCCCATACCGTCAGAGCCGCAAGTGGCGCTGGCGCCGGAACCCGGGCAGCCGCCAGGTGATGCCGGGCTGGTCCAGCAGCCTCAGCCCGTTCAGCCATCAGGTACGGCTCAAGTACCTGAACCCCAGGCCGGACAGCCTGCTGAAGCACAGGAATCCAAGCCTGTGGAGGCCCCTGCGCCCAAACCCGAGCCGCCGGCAGAAGCCCCCAAGCCGCCCGCCGAAAAACCGGCAACGCCACAGGAAAAAACCCGCACCGACGATGGTTCTGTGGCTCTGGCCTTGCTTGAAGGCCGCGCTCCGCCTCAATCTGCGCCTGCCGCCCAGTCAAGCACAGGCAATTTTGTTTTGCAGGTTGCCGCCTATACCACCCAGCTCGATGCGCAGGGGCGTCGCGACAAACTGGTGGCGGCAGGGGTTACCAACGCTTATGTGGAAGAAGCCGTTGCCAACGGCAAAACGGCTTATCGCTTGCGTGTCGGGCCATTCCCCACCCGCGAAGCCGCCGATGCGGCCCAGGCACGCCTGCGCCAGCTTGGTTATAACAACGGTCTGATTTTTACTAAGTGACAGGGTTCGACTATATCGTGCTGGCCATACTGGGCGTTTCAGCCCTGCTCGGCATGATACGTGGGCTGATCAAAGAAGTGCTTTCTCTGGTTGCCTTCGTGGTGGCAGTGGCAGCCGCCGTCTGGTGGGGCGGCCCCATTGCCGCTGCGCTGTCCGATCTGATTTCCAATGATGTTCTCCGCGCCGCAGCGGCTTACGGTGGAACCTTCGTCGCGGTTCTGCTGCTGGTGGGCCTGCTGAATATCACGCTGGCCGGGCTGATAGAACGTACCGGGCTGACGCCCGCCGATCATGGCCTGGGCGCTGTTTTCGGCCTGGCGCGCGGCGCGCTTATTATTTTTGTGCTGGTGGGGCTGGCAGGTTATACCGAGCTGCCACGTGAAAAATGGTGGAGCGAAGCCAAGCTCTCCGGCGCCGTGGTGATGGCTGTCCAGCAATCCAAAACGATATTGCCGCCGGCGATATCATCCTGGCTGCCCGATATGCATTAAGCAGGCAGCCGGTTTCATCCTTCGCAACCGCACGCATCCGTCGGGCGGTTCATCGTCAGAGTCGATTCAAAGTCAATACAGGGGCATCTAAATGTGTGGAATCGTGGGGGTCGCGGCGACCGCCCCCGTCAATCAGTTGATCTATGACAGCTTGCTGCTTCTGCAGCACCGTGGCCAGGATGCCTCCGGCATTTCGACCTCGCACGACCAATTCTTCAGCATGTACAAGGCCCATGGCCTGGTGCGCGATGTGTTCCGCACGCGCAATATGCGTTCGCTGCCTGGCAACGCGGGCCTGGGGCAAGTGCGCTACCCGACTGCGGGTTCCGCCGACAATGTCGATGAGGCGCAGCCTTTCTACGTGAATGCGCCCTTTGGCATCATGTTCGTTCACAACGGCAATTTGACCAACTGGCGGGAACTGCGCGAAGAGCTGTTCAGCATCGACAAGCGGCATATCAATACCAATTCCGATTCCGAAGTGCTGCTCAACGTTTTTGCTCACGAACTGGACAAAGCCGCAGGCGGGCGTCCGCTGGGTGACGAGGCGGTCTATCAGGCGGTGGCTGCCGTGCATGGCCGCTGCCGGGGGGCGTATTCCGTCATTGCCCAGATCGCCAATTTCGGCATGGTGGCTTTTCGTGATCCCAATGGCATCCGGCCCTTGTGCATCGGCACCCATGACACCGGGCAGGGCAGGGAATGGATGATTGCATCGGAGTCCGTGGCCCTCACGGGCTGCGGCTTCAGCCTGTTGCGCGACGTCGAACCTGGCGAGGCGGTCATCATCGACCTGGATCGCCAGATGCGTGGCCGTCAGTGTGCGGATACGCCTGTGCTGACTCCCTGCGTGTTTGAGTATGTGTATTTTGCCCGGCCCGACAGCATCATGGATGGTGTGTCGGTATACAACGCCCGCCTGCAGATGGGCGAATACCTGGGTAACAAGGTGGCGCGTTCTCTGCGTCTGGGCGATATCGACGTTGTCATGCCCATCCCCGATTCCGCGCGGCCGGCCGCCATGCAACTGGCCTCCAAGCTTGATCTCAGCTACCGCGAAGGCTTTATCAAGAACCGCTATGTGGGCCGCACCTTCATCATGCCCGGCCAGGCGGTGCGCAAGAAGTCGGTGCGCCAGAAACTGAGCGCCATCGACATGGAGTTCCGTGGCAAGAATGTGCTGCTGGTGGATGATTCCATTGTGCGGGGCACGACCAGCCGGGAAATTGTCGAAATGGCCCGCGCAGCCGGGGCCAACAAGGTGTACTTCGCTTCCGCCGCGCCCGCCGTGCGCTTTCCCAACCTCTACGGCATCGACATGCCCGTGCAGACCGATCTGATTGCACATGGCCGCGACACCGATGAAGTTTCCCATGTGATCGGTGCCGATGGGCTGGTTTATCAGAACCTGGACGACCTGGAGCAATCCATCCGCGATCTCAATCCGGCGATTTCGCGGTTTGAGTCATCCTGCTTCAATGGCCTGTACGTGACGGGCGACATTGATGATGCCTATCTGGAAGTCCTGCAGCGCACAGGCGGCCAGCGCGCCCCCGCAGGCGCGATGTCGCCCAAACACGAGGACTGAATCATTGAACCCGCAGCGGTTTCAGGCCCGCAAAGCCTGAAACCGCTGCACAATGATTTTTTCGGCTTCCACGCTGAAGAACAACACCAGGGCGGCGCTCAGGGTGAGCAGCCATTCGGTTGCGCTCAGGGGCGCAGAGCCAAACAGGGTGTTCATGGGTGCCCAGTAAATATAGATGAACTGAAGCAGCACCGCGATCCCCATGGTGAGCAAGGCATAGGGGTTGCCAAACAGACCTTCGCGATCCAGCACGCACCGCCTGAGGCGGCGGCTGTTGATCAGATACACCACCTCGCACAACACAATGGTGTTCACCGCCATGGTGCGCGCCACCTCCAGGCTGGCGCCGCTGCCAAGCTTGTAGAGAAAGAGGGTGACGGCACCCAACATCATCAGCACCGAAACCAGCGTCAGGCGCCACAGGAAAAACGCGTTGAACAGCGGTTCCTGTGGGGGGCGGGGCGGGCGGCTCATGATATTGTCGTCGGGCGGGTCGAAAGCCAGGGCCAGGCCCAGTGTGCCAGCCGTTACCATGTTGATCCACAGCACTTGGGCCGGAGTCAGCGGCAGGGTGAAGCCCAGCAGCAGGGCGGCAATGACCACCAGCGCCTCGCCGCCATTGGTCGGCAGCATGAAGAGAATGAATTTGCGCAGGTTGTCATAGACGGCGCGCCCCTCGCGCACGGCGGTGGCAATGGTGGCGAAGTTGTCATCGGCCAGCGTCATGTCGGAAGCCTCGCGGGCGGCATCCGTGCCTTTCAGCCCCATGCTCACACCGACATCGGCCCGCTTCAGGGCAGGGGCGTCGTTGACGCCGTCACCCGTCATGGCCACGATGTTGCCGTTGTCCTGCATGGCCTGCACCAGCCTCAACTTGTGTTCGGGGCTGGCTCTGGCGAAGATATCAATTTCCTTGACCAGACGCTGTAATTCAGTGTCGTCCAGAAGAGAGATTTCGGCCCCGGTAACCGCTGGTTTTCCAACCCCGATTTTCAGCTGGGCACCAATGGCGCGCGCGGTATCGGCGTGGTCGCCGGTAATCATCTTCACGGTGATTCCTGCCGCATGGCATTGCTCTACCGCGGTAATGGCTTCCGTGCGCGGCGGGTCGATGATGCCCGCCAGGGCCAGCATGGTAAAGCCTTCTTCCATGTCGGCGGTCGCCAGCACGCCAGAGGCAGGCCGCCCCGGTTTGCGCGCCAGGGCCAGCAGGCGCAGGCCGCGCCCGGCGATGTCGTTGGCCATGCGGCGCCAATAGTCCACATCGACTTCCCGCAAGGTTTTGCCATCCAGCTGCCAGCGGCACATGGCCAATATCTGCTCAGGTGCGCCTTTCACCAGAAGCCAGTCGTTGCCGTCTTCGTCTTTATTGTGGGTGGCCATGTAACGGTTGGCCGACTCAAAAGGAATGGAGTCCTGGCGCGTCCACTGACGGGAAAGCGAATCGTGCCGCAGCCCGCCCTTAGCGCCCAGCACCAGCAGCGCGCCTTCGGTGGGGTCGCCGACAATATGCCAGCCGTCTTCGCGTTGCTGATGGGTGCTGTCGTTGCACAGCATGCCGACCTGGAGCGCGGGCAGCAGATCGGGCTGCCCGGCAGCATCGGGGCGGTCGCCAGGGGCTGTGATTTTGCCTTCCGGCGCGTAGCCGACACCCGAAACCTGATAGCTGGCGGCGCTGGTCACCATCAGCTGAACCGTCATTTCGTTGCGGGTCAGAGTGCCGGTTTTATCTGAGCAGATAATCGTGACCGAGCCCAGCGTTTCCACTGCGGGCAAGCGGCGGATAATGGCGTGCTGGCGCGCCATGCGCTGCACGCCCAGCGCCAGAATGATGGTCATGATGGCGGGCAGCCCTTCGGGAATCGCCGAAGCCACGAGCGCGACTGTCATCAGGAACATATCGGCCAGTGCATAGCCGCGCAGAAACACGCCAAAAATGAATGTCACGACGGCCAGGCCCAGAATGACCAGAGCCAGCTGAAAGGAAAAACGGTTCAGTTTGCGTATCAGCGGCGTACTGACGTGCTCCATGCCGCTGAGCATCCGAGTGATCCGCCCGATTTCGGTTTTCAGGCCAGTGGCGACAACAATGCCCACGCCCTGGCCACTGACCACCAGCGTGCCCGAATATCCCATGCAGTCACGGTCGCCAAGCACGGCATCGGCCGTTATGGCGGCAGTGGATTTTTCCACGGCCAGCGATTCGCCTGTGAGCGAGGCTTCGTCTATGCGCAGTTCCCGGGCATGGGCCAGGCGCAGATCGGCAGGTACGCGATCACCCGCAACAAGGATGACGCGGTCCCCAGGCACGAGGTCTGCCGCGTTGATTTCCTGCCGTTTGCCCTCGCGTATCACCGTAGCGTGCGGGGCCAGCATGCCGCGCATGGCCGACAGCGCGTTTTCCGCCTTGCCTTCCTGCACAAAACCGATCAGGGCATTGACCAGCACCGCGCCCCACAACACGGCGGCATCAACCCAATGACCGAGCAGCGCCGTGATGATGCCTGCCGCCATCATGAGATAAAGCAACAAATTGTGAAACTGCAGCACCAGGCGCATCAAAGGGTGGCGAGGCTTGGCAGCAGCCAGTTCGTTGGGACCATATTTTGCCAGCCTGGAGGTGGCTTGTGCCTGGGACAGCCCGTTTTCAGGCGATTCCAGCGTGTGCGCAGCGAACGCGGCATCGTGGGCATGCCATGCCTCAGACTGCAGCATGGCCTCTGATTTAATAATGTTGTCTTCTGCTTTCATGTAACATTGTGTAGTGGTTAACCCTGGATACCCTTATGAGCGAATCTCTACGTTATCAGACCTTGATTGAATCAGCGCGTAAAGCTGACCCACCCTGCTGCGCAGTGGCTCACCCCTGCGATGCCAGTTCGCTGGGCTCGGCGGTTGAAGCGGCTCAAATCGGCCTGTTCCGCCCCGTGCTGATCGGCCCGCAGTCGCGCATCAAAAAAGTAGCACAGGAAAATAACCTGGATATTTCCGGCCTGGAGCTGATTGATACTCCGCATAGCCATGCTTCGGCTGATCTGGCGGTCGAATGCGTGCAAAGCGCGCAAGCCTCGCTGCTCATGAAGGGCAGCCTGCATACCGACGAGCTCATGCATTCGGTGATCAAGCACAAGGGCGGCCTGCGCACCGAACGCCGCATCAGCCATGTATTCATCATGGATGTGCCCAACTACGACGAACTGCTGTTCATCACCGACGCAGCCGTCAATATCTTCCCCGATCTCGAAACCAAGGCGGATATCATCCAGAATGCGATTGATCTGCACCTTGGGCTGGGGCTGGGAACGCCGCGCGTCGCCATATTGTCCGCCGTTGAGCAGGTCACCAGCAAGATCCCCAGCACCATCGAAGCCGCAGCCCTGTGCAAAATGGCGGATCGTGGCCAGATACAGGGTGGTGATCTGGATGGCCCGCTGGCTCTGGATAACGCCATCAGCCCGGAAGCCGCCCGCATCAAGGGCATTAATTCTTCTGTCGCCGGGCGCGCCCAGATTCTTGTGGTGCCCGACCTTGAAGCAGGCAATATGCTGGCCAAGAACCTGACGTTCCTGGGCGGAGCTTCCGCCGCTGGCGTGGTGCTGGGCGGCAAAGTACCCATTGTGCTGACCAGCCGCGCCGACAGCGGCAGCACCAAGCTGGCGTCGTGCGCAGTGGCTTCCTTGTATGCCGATCACCTGATCAGGCAGCAACTGGCTCTGGCGACGGGAGCCGACAATGAATGATGTGATTCTGGTTGTCAACGCAGGCAGTTCCAGTCTCAAGTTCCAGGCCCACGAAATACGTGACGATAAAACCCTGGCGCTGCTTCTGGGCGGCAAGCTGACGGGCATCGGCGGCAGCCGCCCCGCATTCAAGGTGACTGACGCTTCCGGCGAATGCCTGGTCGATCGCCAGCTCGAACCGGCCCAGGCGGCCGATCTGGGCTCTGCCCAGGACATCATGGCGACCTGGCTGCAGGAACGCATTCCTCAGCCTCCCATCGCAGTCGGCCACCGCATTGTGCATGGCGGCCCCGAAATGAGCCGTGCCGTACTGGTGTCGCGCGACATTCTTGATTATCTTGATGAACTGGTGCCTCTGGCCCCCCTCCATCAGCACAATAATCTGGCGCCAGTGCATGTCATTTTTGAACACTGGCCGGAAATCCGTCAGGTCGCCTGCTTCGACACCGCTTTCCACCGCACCCAGAGCAAGGTGGCTGAACGCTTTGCGTTGCCGCAGGAATACTACGATCGCGGCGTCAGGCGCTATGGTTTTCATGGCCTGTCGTATCAGTACATCGCCGCACGCCTGCGCGAACTCCTTCCCGAAGTGGCGGCCGGACGCGTCATCACCGCCCATCTGGGTTCGGGGGCGTCGGCCTGCGCCATGGTCAATGGCGTCAGCCAGGAAACCACCATGGGCTTCACCGCCCTGGATGGTCTGCCCATGGGTACCCGGCCCGGCCGGCTGGATGCCGGTGTGGTACTGTGGATGATGGAACAAGGCATGGAACACGATGAGATCCAGGATCTGCTCTACAACCGTTCTGGCATGAAAGGCTTGTCGGGCATCAGCAACGACATGCGCACGCTACTTGCCAGCAAAGAACCATCTGCCCGCCTGGCCATCGACTACTTCACCTATCGCACGGCCGAAAGCATCGCCGGATTATGTGTGGCGACACAAGGTCTGGATGCGCTGGTCTTTACCGCCGGGGTAGGGGAAAACTCCCCTGAAATCCGCGCGCAGGTGTGCAGTCGCCTGGAATGGATGGGCATTCGCCTTGACCCGGCCGCGAATGCGGCCAATGCGCTGACTATTTCTCAGCCTGACAGCCGCATCGGGGTGTATGTCGTGCCAACCAATGAAGAAGAAGTCATTGCCCAGCAGACTTACGACACCCTGACCGGCGTGCTCTGAAACCACCCTCTGGAGGACACCATGCCGCACGCTCATCGCCCTGAATCATCCTCGCTGCGCTCTCTGCCCGCGTATGGGCGCTGGGCACAAGGCCATAGTGTCATCAGTCATCAGGCGCGCACCAACGAGCGCGTGCTCGCGCTGGCGGCGCGCCTGGTGGAAGAGGGCCGGGTGCCCGATGCGGCATTCGTGTTTGATGTCCTGGCGGCGGCCGACCGCCTGACCAGCGCCGCCATGTGGCTGGTGGCGCATATGACATACGCCCAGCGTGTCCGGCTGGATGGTCAGCCTTTGCAGGCGGAAGACTTCAAGCCTTCGCCGCAAGGCCATACCGGCGGTTCGCTCAATATGGTGCCTGCCTACGTGGGGTATCTGGCGGCCAATGCCCTGACCGGCCACACCCGCAGCTGGGTAATGGGCCAGGGGCATTGCGTGGCGGCCATCGAAGCCGTCAACGTCCTGATCGGCAATGTCTCGCCCGGCCAGAAAGGGCGCTACACCGCCACGGATGAAGGTCTGACACGTCTGGTGCAGGATTTCTACTCCTATGCCATTACTCCTGAAGGGCTGCCCGGCGTGCCTTTGGGCAGCCATGTGAACGTCCATACCGCTGGCGGCGTGCTGGAAGGCGGCTATCTGGGGTTTGCCGAAGTCCAGTATGTGCATATGCCCCTGCCGGGCGAAAGCCTGGCTGTGTTTCTGAGCGACGGCGCTTTTGAAGAACAGCGCGGCGGCGACTGGGCGCCGCGCTGGTGGCGGCCTTCCGACAGCGGCTATGTCATGCCCTTCATGATTCTCAATGGGCGGCGCATCGAACAGCGCACCAATATCGTGCAGGAAGGCGGTGCCAGCTGGCTGATGGATCATTTGCGGCTCAATGGGTTCGACCCCTTCGAAATCGACGGTCACGACCCGGCTGCTTACGCCTGGGCCCTGCTCGAAATGGAAGATACTCTGGCAGCCTATGGCGAGCAGGAACAGCAGGGGCGGCTGAACTATCCCTTGCGCCTGCCGCACGCCATTGCCACCTGCGTCAAGGGTTATGGCTTTCCGGGCGCCGGCACCAATCATTCTCACAATCTTCCGCTGGAACAGAATCCGGCTTTCGACGCAACGGCCCGCGACGAATTCAATCGCGGGGCGGCCCGGCTTTACGTGGATCTGCCCTCGCTGGATGCCGCGCGCGGCCTGTTCAAGCTGCACCGCACCCAGCAGCGGCCACTGGAGCGCGACCACCCTCTGACACGCCGCCATGTGGAACAGCCCGTTTTCCCGGCAGCGCCTCAGTACGACGAACAGCAGAATATCTCTCCCATGAGGGCCATCGACGACGCCTTTGTCGGGCTGGTGGAAGCCAACCCCGGCCTGCGGGTCCGGGTGGGCAACCCCGATGAGCTTCAAAGCAACCGCATGGGCGGCACCCTGGCCTTGCTCAAGCATCGTGTCGATAAGCCCGAGCCGGGCGGCCACGAAGCCGTCGATGGCGCGGTAATCACCGCGCTCAATGAAGAGGCCGTGGTGGGGGCCGCCTTGGGCAACAAGGGTGGCCTGAATATCGCAGTCAGCTACGAAGCGTTCGCAGTCAAGATGCTGGGTGCGCTGCGTCAGGACATTCTCTTTGCCCGTCACCAGCGCGAAGCAGGCTCCCCGCCGGGCTGGCTGGGCGTGGCGGTGGTGCTGACCTCCCACACCTGGGAAAACGGCAAAAACGAGCAATCCCATCAAGACCCGACCCTGTGCGAGGCCCTGCTGGGGGAAATGTCCGATACCGCGCGAGTCATGTTCCCCGTTGATGCCAGCACAGCGGTGGCGGCGCTGCGCGAAGTCTATTCCAGCCGGGGGGTGATTGGCACCGTGGTTGCGCCCAAGCAGGAAATGCCGCAGGTATTCGATGCCTCCCGCGCTACGCAAGCCATGGAAACCGGCTTTGCCGCCTTGCAGCCGCTGGCCGGCGACACCCGCATTCAGTTGCTGGCCGTGGGTGCCTATCAGTTGCAGGAAGCCCTGCGGGCGGCTCAGGTGCTGGCAGGCAAAGGGTGCAAGGCGCAGGTGGTGGCCATTCTTGAGCCAGGGCGCCTGCGTAACCCGCGCGACCGCATCGAAGCGGGTTTTGTCACGCCCGACGCTATTGTGGACGCAGCCTTCCCCGCAGGGCTTGCGCGTGTCATCATCTCGCACAGTCGGCCCGAACCCATGCTGGGCGCCTTGCGGCGCATTGATGGGGGCCCGGGCAATACGGCGGCCTTGGGCTACATCAACCGGGGCGGCACATTCGACGCCGAAGGCATGCTGTTCGCCAACCAAAGCACCTGGGCGCATATCGTACAGAAAGCAGCAACATTGCTGGGTGAAGACGCGGCCGCTTACCTGGCTGATAACGTGATGGCGGCCCTGGCAGGGCGCGGCCGGCTGGGCGACATCTACCCGTAACAACAACTCAATGACAAGGGGGCCACATGAGCCAGAACGACGCTTTCAAACTGAGTTTTCTTGGGGCGGCAAGTACGGTTACCGGCTCCCGCGCACTGCTGCAGGACGGCGACCAGAAACTGCTGGTCGATTGCGGCTTGTTTCAGGGCCTGAAAAACCTCAGAAAACGCAACTGGGCGCCGTTTCCGGTTGAGGCGTCCAGCCTGGATGCCGTGCTGCTCACCCATGCCCACCTTGATCATTCCGGTTATCTGCCGCGTCTGGTCCGGCTGGGCTACCAGGGCCCCATTCTGGCTACGGCCGCCACCGTTGAACTGGCCCATATCCTGTTACTCGATAGTGCAGGCATCCAGGAAGCCGACGCCGAGTTCCTGAACCGGCACAATCTCACTTCCCACAAGCCCGCCTTGCCGCTGTATACCGTGGCCGATGCGGAACGCGCGCTCAAGCAGTTCCAGAAGGTCGATCTCAACCAGTGGGTGGACATCATGCCCGGCTGGAAAGCGCGCTGGCATGGCGCCGGGCATATTCTGGGCGCTTCCATCGTGGAAATTGAACATGCGGGCCGCCGCGTCGTGTTTTCCGGCGATCTGGGCCGCTACGACGACGCCATCATGCAGGACCCGGCGCCCGTCAGACAGGCCGATTATCTGGTGGTGGAATCCACCTACGGCGATCGGGAGCACAAGGAAGCCGACCCCTTGCAGACTCTGGACGATCTCATCACCCGCACAATCCAGCGTGGCGGCACGGTGCTGATCCCGGCCTTTGCCGTGGGCCGGGTGCAGTTGCTGCTCTGGTATCTGTACCAGTTGCGCGGCAGCGGGCGCTTGCCAGCCAGTCTGCCTGTCTATGTGGATAGTCCGATGTCCACCAACGCCACTGAAATCTATCGGCGCAATACCCGCCTGCTGCGGCACGATTACACTGAATTGCAGGCAGCCTTCCAGATGCCGCGCTATGTGCGCGATGTGCAGGAATCCAAGGCGCTGGATGTCTCCCCCATGCCGAAAATCATCATTTCGGCCAGCGGCATGGCCACCGGGGGGAGGGTGCTTCATCATCTCAAGCATTATGCGCCCAACCCGCGCTCCACCATTCTGTTCGCCGGTTATCAGGCCGCAGGCACCCGGGGGGCCACCATGGTCAGCGGCGCTTCCAAGGTCAAGATTCACGGCGAATACATCCCCATCCGGGCGGAAGTGCAAAACCTGTCCATGCTGTCAGCGCACGCCGACAGCAACGAAATCCTGCGCTGGCTCTCGGGTTTTGAAAACGCGCCCAACCATTGCTTTCTGAACCATGGCGAACCGCAGGCGGCCGATACGCTGCGCCTGCGCATCAAGGACGAACTGGGCTGGAAAGTCAGTGTGCCTGAACATCTTGATGAATTCATTCTGAAATGAACAAATTCCTGCCCCGTCTTGACGATAGCGCAATGGCGCCCCTCAAAGCCTGCCGGCTGCGCATCCATACCGATCACGAATCCGTCGTCTTTCTGCGCTCCGACAGCCCGGTGGGCAAGGCCGAAGGGCTGGCAAGCCAGGTCAGGGTTGCGGTCAGGTCGGGGGCACGCGAAATCATCGCCACTCTTTATCAGGTGGATGGCGACGGCCTGGGGCTGGATGAGGCAGGTCTGTCAGAATCGGCCTGGAAACTCCTGGGGCTTGAGGATGGCGATACGGTGTCTATACGTCACCAGCGTCCCGTTGATTCGTATTCCGCCTTGCGGCGCCGCATTTTCGGTCTGCGCCTGGACGACCCTTCGTTGAGCATGGTGATTGACGACATGGCCGCGGGCCGCTATTCCGATGTTCATATTGGCGCGTTCCTCACGG
The DNA here is from genome assembly GCA_012512545.1 of Alcaligenaceae bacterium. Classification (GTDB taxonomy): domain Bacteria; phylum Pseudomonadota; class Gammaproteobacteria; order Burkholderiales; family Burkholderiaceae_B; genus Yanghanlia. Next base: position 13,606 of record JAAZDZ010000070.1, read on the forward strand.
CCTGCACTACGTTGCCACTGAACCTGGATGAAACACGCGGGCTGACCCGGGCCATGGTGGAGACCGGCGTCCGGCTGGACTGGCCAGCCGCCATGGTGCTGGATAAACACTGCGTCGGCGGGCTGCCCGGCAACCGCACCACACCGCTGGTGGTGGCCATTGTTGCGGCCCATGGGCTGATCATTCCCAAAACGTCCTCGCGGGCCATCACCTCGCCAGCCGGTACGGCCGACACCATGGAAACCCTTGCACCGGTTGATCTGCCCATCGAACGCATCCGCCAGGTCGTTGACCGGGAAGGCGGTTGTGTGGTGTGGGGCGGCGCCATGCAGTTAAGCCCCGCCGACGACATTCTGATCCGCGTGCAGCGGGCGCTCGATCTGGAAAACGACGGGCAGATGGTGGCTTCCGTGTTGTCCAAGAAAATAGCGGCGGGCGCTACTCATATGGTGATTGACATCCCTGTAGGCCCCACAGCCAAAGTGCGCAGCGCGGCGGCGGCAGACCACCTGCAACTTCTGATGGAATCCGTGGCCCGGGATTTCGGCATTGAGCTTGTCACCGTGCGCACCGATGGCCGCCAGCCGGTGGGGCGCGGCATTGGTCCCGCCCTGGAAGCGCGCGATCTGCTCGCGATTTTGCGTAATGAGCCCCAGGCACCGGCCGACCTGAAAGAACGCTCCTGCCGCCTGGCCGGTTCGTTATTGGAAATGGGTGGTAAAGCCCCACAGGGGACGGGTTACGAACTGGCCCTGCAGACCTTGGCGGATGGCCGCGCCTGGAAGAAATTCGTGGCAATTTGCGAGGCGCAGGGCGGCATGCGCGAACCGCCTGCCGCGCCCCTGCAGCAGGTGGTTCGCGCGCCCGAGGCAGGCCACGTGTGTGGCATCGACAACCGCAAACTGGCCCGGTTGGCCAAACTGGCGGGTGCCCCTGAAAGCGCCTCAGCCGGCCTGGAAATGCTGGTGCGTCTGGATGAAGACATCAGCGCCGGCCAGCCCTTGTGCGTGATTCATTCGGCCAGCCGGGGCGAACTGGAATACGCGCTGGCCTATGCGGAAGGCAACCCCGACATCATCGCCATAGAGCCTTGCTGAACGATCAGACAGCACGCACAGGGCGGCGCAGCGCGGTCACAAGACCCAGAACTGCCATCAGCGCAAACAGCGCCATGGCCCAGAAAACGTATTCCACGCCAAACAGCTGTACCTGGGCATCCATGCAGGTGGCGAAGATGCCGAACAGCCACGGAATACCGGCCTCCAGGCCGCTATCGACCATGAAACGATCGGCAAAAGTGCGGTCGCAGGAAAACATCTGCGCAGCCACCGTGTGCTGATACCACCCGGCCAGCACGCCACCCGTGGCGACGGCGGCGGCCAGGGCGCCCGCCACGCGTGGCGCCAGGCCGTGGCTGATACGGCCAGCGAGCACACCAAGCCAGCATATTGCAGCAATCAACAGGAACAGCAGGCGCTGGAATACGCACCAGGCGCAGGGCGGCATATCGAAGGCATGCTGGGAAACCAGCGCGGCGCCGACGGCAGCCACGCACAGCAGAGCGATCAAATGCAGAATGCGGGTGGCGGAAAGTGTCATGATGTCGTTTTTGTATCGGTTTGCATGGATGAAGGCCGCTCCAGGGCAGCCAGGATATCGCGTTCGAGCTGACGCTGCATGCGCGGCTGCTCAAGCGAGGCTCCGCCCACAATGAAAATGTCCTCGACACGGTCGCCCAGTGTCATGATTTTCGCCATCTTCAGGTCTACTTTGTGTGCAGCAAAAACCTTGGCCAGGCTGTGCAGCAGGCCAGGGCGGTCTGCTGCGGTAATGGCCAGCCGCCACGACAGGTTGTGTTCATCGGGCTGCAGCTCGACGCCAGGCACAATGGGAAAGACCCGCGAACGGCGCGAACGTTTGCGGGCCAGAGGCGTTTCAGGGCGCGTCGGGCGGGAAGGCTCGCGCAGGCTGGCTGCGAGTTCACGCTCCATAAGGGCCGCGTAGCTGTGGTAATCGGCTTCGGCATCGTGCAGCAACACGATGAAACTGTCCAGCGCCCAGCCGTGGTGGGTGGTATGCACCCTGGCATCCTGCACGCTGTAGCGCGCCTCGTCGAAATAGCGGCAGATCGACACGAAGAGATCTTCGCGGTCAGGGGTATAGACCAATACCTGCAGGGCCTCGTTCTGGCCGATCACGCGGGCCTTCACAACGGGTTCAGGTGTATTGACACAGGCATGCAGATGGCAGGTGTGCCAGGCGATGTCGCTTGCGTCATGGCGCAGGAAATAGGCAACATCCATTTGCGACCAGAACGCCTCGCGGCTGGCGTCACTCAGCCCCTGTCGCTGGATTTCATCCTGCGCATCCTGTTTGCGGCGGGCCAGCACGGCGCCCGGGTCCGGCGGGCTGCTGCCCAGCGCTTTCAGGCTGAGCTGGAAAAGGGTTTCCAGCAATTTACCCTTCCAGGAGTTCCAGACCTTGGGGCTGGTGCCGCGTATGTCGGCAACCGTCAATAAATAGAGTGCCGCCAGACGACGCTCATTGCCCACCTGGGCTGCGAATTCCAGAATCACTGCAGGGTCGCTGAGGTCGCGCTTCTGGGCGACCATGGACATCAGCAAGTGATACCTGACGAGGAATTCGCACAGATCGGCGTCGTCGCCCACAATATTGTGGTCCCGGCAGAAGCGCCGTACATCCAGGGCTCCCAGTTCGGAATGGTCGCCGCCGCGCCCCTTGGCGATGTCATGAAACAGTGCGGCCACATAAAGCAGCCAGGGGTGTTCGAAGTCGGCCATCAACTGGCTGGCCAGCGGATGTTCCTGAGCACGTTCCGGCAGGGTGAAGCGCCGCAGGTTGCGAATGACGAGCAGCGTGTGCTGGTCCACGGTGTAGGCATGAAAGAGATCATGCTGCATCTGGCCGACAATGCGGCGGAACACCGGCAGATAGCGCGGCAGAATGTTCAGCATCGTCATGCGTTGCAGGGTTTGCGTCACTGCGCGCGGCTGTTGCAGAATCTGGATGAATTGATGGCGATGGACGGGATTGCGGCGAAACTGCGTGTCGATGTGGCGCCGCGCATGCCACAGAGCGCGCAGCGTCTGCGCCGTGACTCCGGTCAGCTCGCTGTTTTCCTGCATGATCAGAAAAGCGCGGAATATCAGTGCGGGGTTGCGCTCGAAAGCGTCTTCGCGACGCACAGCGAGGCGCCCGCGTATCGCGCTGAAATCGTCGTCAATGGCCTGGAACTGATCCAAAGGCAGGGGAAACAGGCGATCTTCCAGGGTGTGCAGCAAAATGGTATTCAACTGGCAGACCACCCGCGCCGCCCAGTAATAACGCTGCATCAGCAATTCACTGGGGCGCCGGTTCCGGGTCGCCTCGAAACCGTAGATTTCTGCCAGGGCAGGCTGCAGATCGAACAGCAGACGGTCTTCGCGGCGCCCGGCCAGCAGATGCAGCTCGATGCGCAGCCGCTTGAAGGCGAGTTCGGCGCGGCGCAGCGCCCGCAGTTCAGAAGAAGTCAGGCCGTCATTGCGGGCAATCTGCGCCCAGGTTGTGCCCATGCCTGCAGCCTGCGCCATCCACAGTATCACCTGCAGATCGCGCAAGGCGCCAGGTGATTCCTTGCAGTTGGGCTCCAGCGCATAGGCAGTATCCTGGAAGCGTGCATGGCGCTGCTGCATTTCGGCCCGCTTGGCCTGAAAAAAACTGCGCGGGTCCCTTTGGCGTGCCATGGCATCGCGCAAAGCCTGCATCAGTTTGCGGTCGCCCTCCAGCCAGCGGGATTCCAGCAAAGAGGTTTCCACCGTGACGTCCGCCGCAGCTTCGCGCGTGCAATCCTCAATGGTGCGCACGCTGTGGCTGGGTTCCAGACCGAGGTCCCACATAGCGGCAACAAAGGCTTCAAGACGGGCTGCGGCTTCGGCTGAGGGCGGCTCTTGCAGCAGAATCAGGAGATCGACATCGGAATAGGGGTAGAGCTCGCCGCGCCCGTAGCCGCCCACCGCCACCAGGGCCGCTCCGGGCGGCAGCGGGTGGAGCGCCACCAGGCTTTTCAGGGTGCGGTCGGCAATACGCCGCAGGTTCAGCAGCAGTGATTCCGGCCGCCGGTTTTCTCTGAAAAGCTGTACGGCGTCACGTCGGCTTGCAGCAAGCTGATGGCGCAATAAAGCGATATCACGAGTGAAAGCCATGGCGGCAGCGGGTTCAGGCGGCTTGATAGCCTTTGACGAATGCGGGCGGAGCGGGCATGTCGGGAGAGATGGTCAGGACTTCGTAGCCGCTGTCGGTCACCAGCACCGCGTGTTCCCATTGCGCCGACAGGCTGCGGTCGCGCGTTACGACTGTCCAGCCATCCGCCAGGGTGCGGATATCGCGCCGCCCGGTGTTGATCATGGGCTCGATGGTGAAAATCATGCCGGGCTCAAGCCGTACCCCTGTGCCGGGTTTGCCATAGTGCAGCACTTGGGGGTCCTGGTGGAACTGGCGGCCCACGCCGTGGCCGCAGTATTCGCGTACCACCGAAAAGCCCGCGCCTTCCGCATGCTTCTGGATGACATGGCCGACATCGCCCAGCGTGGCGCCTGGCTTGACCTGTTCAATGCCCAGCCACATGCACTCGTAAGTGATGTCTATCAGGCGGCGAGCCAGAATGGAGGGTTCGCCAATATGGAACATCCGGCTGGTGTCGCCAAACCAGCCATCCTTGATGACGGTGACGTCGATATTCATGATGTCGCCGTTCTTGAGCACTTTGTCGCCCGGAATACCATGGCAGATCACATGATTGACCGAAGTGCAGATGGAGGCGGGGAAGGGCGTGTACCCCGGAGGCGCATACCCTACGGTGGCCGATTCGACATTCAGCACATTGGTGATGTAATCCATGCAGAGCTTGTCGAGTTCTCCTGTCGTGATGCCGGCCCGCACATGGGGGGTCAGATAATCCAGAGTGGCGGCGGCGGCCTGGCAGGCGGCGCGCATTTTATCGAGATCGGCGGGGTCGGTAACTAGG
>JAAZDZ010000071.1 GCA_012512545.1 Alcaligenaceae bacterium
CGGCCCGACTTGTTGTATTCGTTCTTTTGAACAACCAGCGGGTCGCTGCCGACCATGACCACGTTGCCTACGCGCAATTCCTGTGCGGTTTTCATAAACTTCGCTTACTCCGGGTTTGACTGCTCCGCCAGAAACATGCGACTTCAAAAGCCGGAGCAAGAACTTGAAAAACCACACATTTTAACGTGTTTGGTGGTTGTTTGCGTAGAAGCTCAGCAGGCTCTGGGCCAGGTCGTCAGCCTGAGCCAGTTCCGCACTCCAGGCCAGGGTCAGGTTTGTCCATTTCTGCAGTGATGCGGGCGGCAGCAAATGCTGCAAGGCGGCAGCCAGTGCCCCGCCATCGTTGCGGTTCCAGGCCCGCATGGCCTGCTGAACGGTGTCCGGGTAGGGCGAGCGGGCCAGCCAGGCGTCGAGTTTGTCCAGATGGGCATCTTCTTCCTGAATATAAGGTTGCCACATCATGGCGCGGCCCGCCCAGATGGCGCGCACCAGGGAATCCTCGCCGCGCACAATGTTCAGGTCGCTGCTCCATAGCAGCTGGTCAAAGCGGCTTTGATCCACAAAGTCGTGCTGGTGGATCGCGATCAGGTTGCCATGCCGGTGGGAATCGGCCAGCGTGCGCGGCCACATGCCTTTGGGCATCAGCACCAGCGCATCCCGCTCGTGCTGGCCCAATGCCTGCAGCAGTGCGGGCAGCGGCGCCTGGGGGTAGCAGAAGACATAGATCAGCGCGGCGCCGTCAGCCAGCAGTTCCAGCCACTCGGGCGACACGCCCAACTCAGCCAAAAGTGCAAGGCGGGCCTGCGGGTTGACCTGAAAGGCGTCGCGCCGCGCGAGCAGGTCGGGTTCGCGCAACAGGCCGCCGGTCGCAGGCGTGAAGCCGGGAAAGAAAAAGAATTTGCGCAGCCCGTTGGGCTGAAGCGAGGGCAGACCATGGCAGGATTCCACCCAGTCCTGCGCGCTGAGGTATTCAAGATTGATCCACAGCTGCTGGTCCGACATGTTCTGAATGTAGCGGGCGGGGGGAGAACAGGCGAAAGCCTCGATTACGATATCGGCGGGTTGCTGCGCGGGCGCGCTGGCCTGGGCATCATTCCAGCACACAATGGTGACGCCTGCCACCGTCTGCGTGGCGGCATCAGGCTGTACTTGAGGCGCGATGCGGGCGAAGCTGAGCAGGTCATCCACCCACAAGCGTATGGCGCCGCTGCCAGGGTGAGCGGCCAGCCGACGCGCCAGGCGCCAGCAAACGCCAATGTCGCCATAGTTGTCAACGACTTTGCAGAAGATGTCGAACGATGGCGACATGGATGGCGTGCCCGGTTGATGTATCAATGGAAATGCACGGGTTCCATATCGGTTTCGTCCGGCAGTTCAGGGTGCATCATTTCGCCCAGGAAATTGGGGAAGAAGGGGGCGCCGCAGTCGTCGCAGTATTCGGGAGTATGGATGCCAGGCAGGCGGCGCACTTCGGCCACGCCCAGTTCTTTAAGCAGGGCGGCCAGCGATTCCGGCACATCGAAATGGGTGCTTTCCACTGCGTCGATCATGGCTTCTTCTTTGCTGAGTACCGGCCATATGCAGCCGTATATGACATCGTGGCTGGAACGCGGCGTGAAGCCGATGCGGAATTCCTCTACGCCCAGCTCGCCGCAGGCGGCGATGGCGGCGCGCAGGTCGGCGCCAGGCAGGTTGGCCGCGGTCTGCAGCCAGGTGACGGCCGCACGCAGTGCCATGGGACGGATGCGGCGGTCTGCTTCGCGATTGGTGGTGTAGTAGGCATCCGGCAAAATGACTTCGATCTGGCAACCGGTAAACAGGGTGCCCAGCAGGCTGCTGACGTGTTCCGCCCAGGCTTGCCCGGCCTGTTCGCGGGCCTCCAGTGCCGGAGTATCGGGCGTCTGCCAGCGAAAGACGGGCTGGCCACGCGGCACGGCAATGGCGGCGACCGCGAAGCGGGCATCGGCCAGCATGCCTTCGGTATCGACAGGGGCGCGCACTGGCGTAGCTTCGCTTGCGCTGCCGACGGCCAGAGCGCCCAGGCGCTGGGCCCAGAGGCGGGTTTCCTGAAAGCTTTGCGGCATTTGATCGAAGGTGACAAGATCGGGCAGCATGGCGATCCGGGCGCCTTCTGCGGCGATGATTCCGGCCAGGGCTTCCTGCAGGCTTTGCTGTTGCGCGGTGCTCAGGCGGCCTTCGGGCAGACGATAGCGGGTCCAGGCGACGATGGGCGCGGACACCAGCAGCACGTCGTAATCGGCGCCCTGGTGGCTGATGGACAGTGATTCCGAGCAGGTTTCTGCCTGTTCCACCAGAATTTCATAAACGCTGAGATCGTTATTGGCGCTATTGGCCTGGAAGTCCAGAACGTTTTCCAGCGTCTTGTTTTTTCTGCCTGCCAGTATTTTCGTGATGAGCGCGGTGAGCTGATCTTCCCAGTAGACGTCTTCCAGACGGCTGCCCGAGCGCGCAAGCGCCTGGCCAAGTGTGATCAGGCGCTTGGCATCGCGCGTCAGGCGGATGGAGGGGGTGTCGGACATACCTGAAACTGAAACCTCATACC